>JAGQJP010000495.1 GCA_020430585.1 Myxococcales bacterium
ATGTAGGCCACTCGCCCGCTGTACGCCGAGCGTACGCGTTGACGCATCCGCGTGCGAAAGAGCAGCCCGTTGTGCTGGGTCAACGTCTTGAAGCGCACGTCGACCTGTTGTCCGAAGCGTTTGAGGACCGCGCCCCAGACCGGGCGTTCGAAGCGGCGCTTCATCGTGTGGAAGCTCTTGCGCTCGACGCGGCGCCGGGTTCGCAGGAGCTCGCGCACCAGTCGCACCGTCGAGCGAGAGAGCTCTTCTTGATACCGCAGGTAGTATCGCCGATTGTGCTTGACCGAGTCGAGGATCCGGACCTTGTCTTCACGCAGCCGCCGCAGCTTGGCTTCGTCTTCCACCAGATTGAGCTGCATCCCCGCCAGCTTGGCGGCGAGCCCGTCGTACGTCCCGCTCTCGCTGGCGAGTCGGCGCTCGAGGTCGCGGAAGGCGACGATCCGTTGCTGGTCCTGCTCGATCAGGCGCCTGAGCAGCCATTTCTTGTGGACATAGCGCGAGAAGGAGTCGGTCTCGAGGAACAGCTGCAGCGCGCCGCGTTGTTTGATGTAGCGAATCGAGCCCATCCGGCCGGCGAAGTACTCGCGCTGGACCGCGATCTGCTTTTGCAGTTTCGCGACGCGTACGCCCAGTCGCTTGACCCGCTTTTGCAACGCGAGGAGCTTGGTCGTGACCTGCTTGACCCGCTGACGATGCTTCTCGATGTCGAAGTCGAGCATCTCGATCGTGCGCAGCAGCCCGAGCTCCAGTTTGGCGCTTGCCGTGCGCCGATTGACGCGGGTCGCGCCCGCGGTGGCGCTGATGACGAGCGTCAACAGGAGCGATAGGGCCGTGGTGTGGTGCCGACGCATAGCCGTACCTCCCGGATGCCCCATTTTCAGCGCCGATCGGCTCGCTGTAAAGTTTTTCGCCCCTCGGCGTCAGACCCGTAGGAAGCGTCGTGTCGAGAGGAAGCTGCCCAACATCCCGAGGAGGATGCCGCCGCCGACGACATAGAGCGACTCGCCGAGACCCGTCAGCGCGACGCCCTCCGAGAGGCGATGGACATCGCTGAGGTAGGAGAGGAAGCGATTCTCGACGATCTTCAGCAACAGGAGCGCCCCGAGCCCGCCGGCGCGACCCTGTAAGAACCCTTCGAGGTAGAAGGGCAGCCGAATGAAGAGGTTCGTGGCGCCGATCAGCTTGAGGATCTCGATCTCCTCTTGGCGCGCGTAGACGGCGAGGCGAATCGTCGAGAACGTGAAGTAGACCGAGGCGATGGCGATGATGATCGCGATCGTCCAACCGAGAAAGCGCGCGACGTCGAGGGCGGCTTGGATCAGGCGCACCTCGCGTTCGCCGTAGGCCACCGAGTGGACCGCCTTTTCCTTCTTGATCGCCTCGACGGCGTCTCGGATGCGGTCGTAGTCGTCGCGGGTCCGCTGTTTCCCCGTCAGATGCACCTCGAGGTAGGGCAGCGCCGGGATGTCCGAGAGCTTGAGCCCCTGCGCCTCCTGCGGTGAGAGCAGTCGACGGCTCTCCTTGCGCGCCTCCGCGAGACCGACGACGCGCACGCGGCGCACGTCCTGCCAGCTGCGGACCGTCGTCGCCAGGCGCTTGATCTCCGCATCGCTCGTCGCCGAGCGCAGGTAGACGAACATCGCCATGCTCTGGTTGACGTGCTGCTCGAGCTTCGCCCCATGGCGCAACAACAGCGCAAAGACCCAGAGCAGCACGAGTGAGATCGCGATCGTGCCGATCGCCGCCAGCGTCGGGAACTTCGAGTAGCGAACGTTCTTCAGCGCCTCGCGCAGGAAATATAGAGCCCGATAGAGCATGGTCTAGGGCTCCTCCTCGAGGTCGGCGGCGAGCGGCCGCGGCGACGTCGTCACCTCGCCGTCTCGCAGGGAGAGGATCGGGTAGTCGAAGGCCTCGAGGATCATCGGATCGTGGGTCGCGACGAGGACCGTCGTGCCCTGCTCATTGACCTCTTGCAGCAGCCGGATGATGTCGAAGGTGCGCTCTGGGTCGAGGTTTCCGGTCGGCTCGTCGGCGAGGAGGATCGTCGGCCGATTCACCAGCGCCCGGGCGATCGAGACCCGCTGCTGTTCGCCGCCCGAGAGTGAGAGCGGACGTTCGTTCTTGTACTGGAGCAGCCCGAGTCGCTCGAGCATCGCGGTGACGCGGGTCTGGATCTCTTTGCGGCTCGCCCCGAGGATCTCGAGGGCGATCGCGACGTTGTCGAACACCGTCCGCGAGTCTAGGAGCTTGAAGTCCTGCCAGATCACGCCGATGTTGCGGCGTAGATAGGGAACGGTTGGTCGACGCACCGCCGCCAGATTTCGGCCACCGACGATCACACTGCCCGACGTCGCCGCTTCGATACAGAGGACGATCTTGATGATCGTGGTCTTTCCCGAGCCGCTCGGACCCGTCAGAAACGTGAACTTCTTCTCGGGCACGCGAAAGCGCACCGTCTTCAGGGCTTCGGTTCCGTTCGGATAGACTTTCGTCACATCGTAGAAGCGGATCATCGGGCGCGGCTAGCTCCTCGGTTGCTATGACAATAGTGAAGCCTGTCGCAAAGTCAAGACGCCCGGCGGTAGAGCGAGACGGATCGGGGAGCTCCGAGCGTTGGCAGGACGAAGGAGTCGCAGATTTCGCGGAGGAAGCCGCCAGCCAGCTCGGGTGTCGGCGGGGCGCTGGTGAGGACGATCAAGCCTCCGCCCTCGACGAGATGCGGCCCCGCGGCGACGGCGAGCGCGTCGGGGGACCAGACGGCGCGGGCGACGAGGAAGTCGTACCGCCCCGACAGCGTCGCGAGCCGTTCGCCTTCGACGCGGGCGTTCGTCAGCCCGAGCTCGGCGATGCTGCGACGCAGAAAGGATTGCCGTTTGCGGTTCGGCTCGTTGAGGCTGACGTCGAGGCTCGGTCGGGCAAGCGCGAGCGGGACTCCTGGGAGGCCCGCCCCACTGCCGACGTCGAGCAGCCGCCCGACGAGGTCGATTCGCCGAAGAATCGCGAGAGAATCGAGGAGGTGCCGCACCGCCCACTCTTCGATCGACGCAGGACCGACGAGGTTGAAGGTGCGGTTCCACTGCTCGAGCAGCCCCAAAAAGCGGAGTAGGGCGTCCACGAGCGCACCGTCGAGAGGAATCGCCAGCTCCCGCGCGCCGTCGACCAGCACCGTGGCCGCCGACTCTACGGCGCTCACGGTTTCTTCTCTGGGGCAGGCGCCTTCTTCTCTGGGGCAGGCGCCTTCTTCACTGGGGCAGGCGCCTTGCGCTTGCTCTCGAGCTGTTTGAAGGCCTTCTCGAACGCCGCCTTCAGCTCTTTCTTCCGCTTGGTACGCGCCAACGCGCGCTGCATCAGCTGATTCGCCTCTTTGTCCCGGCCCTGTCCCTTGTAGAGCACCGCCAGGAAGACGTACGCCGAGAGATTGGACGGAAATCGCTTGAGCTCGGCCTCGACCAGCTTGGTCGCCGCGGCGGTTCGCTTCTGGCGGAGCAGGAGCTGCGCGAGTTGCAGGCGCACCTGAGGCAACGCTGGGTCGAGTGCGAGGGCTTTGCGGTAGGACACCCCAGCGGCCTCGATCTCGCCCGCGGCGAAGAGAAATTGGGCGAGCAACAGCTGTGCGCGAGGGCTCTTCGGAGCGTGCGAGACGAGTCTCTTCGCGAGCTCGGCGCCTTCTTTGAACTTCTTGGCGTGCAGATAGAACTGGGCGAGGGCGAAGTAGGCCGACTCGTTGGCGGGGAAGAGCGCGATTTCTTTTCGAAAGAGCGTGACCGCCGCGCTCGCGTCCCGCCGCAAGAGCTTCAGCTGACCGAGGAGCAAGTAGAGGTCGCGCAGCGGGGTTTTCTGCGCCTTCGCCTTCTTTTCGGTCTCTTCGAGGGACGTCTCGATCCGGGTGAGGGCGCTCTTGAGCTCCTCTTTTTTCGTCGGGTCCAGTTGCTGGAGCTGGGCTCGGGCGAGGGCCACGTGGGTCGGCAAGAACTCGGGGTCGAGCTTCTTCGCCTTCTCGAGCTCGACGATCCCGTTTTGGCGTTGGCCACGCTGGAGCAGCGCGACGCCGACGTTGTAGTGCGCCGCTGCGTCGGGGTCGGCGGCGAGGGCCCGCTTGAAGTCTCGAACACCGTAGCTCAGCATTCCGCTGAGCAGATTGAGCTGTCCCCGCACATAGAGCAGCGGTGCCCCGTTCGGCCATAATTTCAGCGCCCGGATGATCGCCGAGGTCGCACGCCGCAGCGCAGCGGGGGTTGGGCGTTCGTCATGCTTCGTCTTCATCGCCGTGATCGCACGGAAGGCCAGCCCGTAGGCCACTCCCTGCAACGCGGTCAGCCGTCGGGTCGAGCTCGGCACGTCGCCCAGCTTTCCGCTCGCCGGATCGAGGAGCCGCTCTTTCCCGCCGACCTTGACGATCACACCGAACCGTTTTCGGGCGAAGAGGCTGGCTTGGTTGCGGCCGTCGCGACGCTCCGCGAGCTCGACCGAGAGGCCCGCCGCCGCGATGAGCGTGTAGCTCAGGGTCGCCAGCTGAAAGGAGGAGACCGTCTGCGCCGTGCCTTTCCCCAGCGCGCCGAGGATCTCGCTCGGTGTTCGCGCCTCTGGGACGTCGCTCGTCGGTGGCGAGAGCGTCAGCTTCCCGCTGGAGACCCAACCGCGGACCCCGGCGACGACCGCATCGAGCGCCGCCTTGCCCTTCGCCGAGCCGACGAGCCGCGCCGCGTGAGTTTCGACCACTCGATCGACGACGAGGTCGACGGAGCTCGCCGGAAGCTCGACGCCCCTGGCCCGAATCGCCGCCATCAGGTTCGTCGGAACGCCCGGATTGCGTCCCTTTCCGCGGTCGACGAGGAAGAGCACACCGCCGCCCACCGCCGCGACGATCACGAGCCCGATCACGAGGAACAGCCCGACCCTCTTCTTGTCGATCGGCTCGCTGGCGACGGGCTCGGTCGATCCGCCGCCGACGGGGATGATCCCCTGAGAGCGCAGGCAGGTCGGGCAGCGCGGCTTCTTGTCGCGGGGCACGGTGAACTTCATGTCGCAATGGGAACAAACATACTCGCTGAACTCAGGCATCGATACGATTCCGTGGTTGGCGTCAGTCCGTGATCTGGACGAATTCGGTCTGCAGGAGCAGAAAGAGCACGCGGTAGATGACGTTCAGCCCGATCGTCTCGAGCACGTGCTCGACATGCGTGACGGCGCTGAGCGTCAACTCGTTGCGCAGCAGGTTGACGACGCGGATTTCTTTGGCATTCAGTTTGAAATCATCGAGTTTCGCATACGGGTTGTCGACGAACTCGATGCTCTTGTTCCAATGATTCTTGAAGAACTTCTCGAGCAGCGGGAACGGCACGCGGCTGCGCGCGCCCTCGGTCAGCATCTCCAACCAGGTGATGTTGAAGGGCAACAGCTCGGTCCGGGCTTCATCACCCAGGTAGAACAGGTATTCGCCCCGTGTCCAGGTGAAGATCTCGAGGATCCGCTCGACGAACTGCTGTCGCAAGATTTCGTAGAGCTGGTGCGGCTGGATCATCTTGAGGGCGATCAACACATCTCCGAGCCGGCCGTCGAGCTCGGCGGTCTGCTTGAGGGCCGCCTCGAGTTGGTCGCCGGTGATGAACTGGCGCGCGACCATGAACTCGCCCATCAGCTCGGTTCGCATGTTGGAGGCGACGTGCACCGGCTTTCCGTGGGAGAACCAGACCTCTTTCACCGTCGTGTCGTTGACCAAGCGCAACCTGCCGTCGATCTTGTTGATCGCCAGGCGGTAAATCAAGCGCGGCATCGTGAAGGGGTTGGCAGCACCCTTGTAACGCGGCGGTCTCTCCTCCTCGGAGGGCTTTTCGAGTGGAAATTGCTTGGCCAGATCGGGGATCGCCTGAACCGTCACCCACGTCTTTTCATCGATCGAGACCAGCTCGTTCTCGGCGATGCTTCGCGCCTGGATCAGGTTGACCAGGCTGTGGTAGCTGATCGGACCGACGACATTCCCGTCCTGGTCGCGCAGGCGGAATAGCGAGCGGAAGAGCGACTGCTCGTCGGTGTCGATCACGCCGCTCTCGCGGTTCGTCGCGTCGTCGGCGATCGCCTTCGAGGAGTGGCGCGTCGGCTCGATCATCGCGCGGTTGCCCGCGGGTACGACCGTCCCATTCGGCTCTTCGGCATGTGGCGGTTCCGTCGGCGTCGGATCGGTCGTTCGCGCCTCGACGGCGGGCAGGTTTCGTGCGGCCCCCGCCGCTGCGTGTGCGTTGGGATCGAAGGACTCGCGCGGGAAATGCACCGCCAGCTCCTCGCGCGGGTTTTTCGAGAAAAGGGCGTCGACGTAGAGTTGGAGCGATTTGTGCGTGACCTTCAGCTGGTTCGTGAAGAGGTAGTCGAGCAGCTCCTCGTGGAACTCCTCGGCGGTCTGATAGCGCTGATTCGGATCCTTGGCCAGCGCGCGCCGCAGGATCGCGCGCAGCTCATTGGGAATGAAGGGGTATTTCTGGAACTTCTCCTCGATGTTGGCGTCGCGGATGTTGATCATCGTATCGAGGTCCGTCCGTCCCAGGAACAACCGCTTGAGGGTCATCATCTCGAAGAGAACGATTCCCAACGAGAAGATATCGGCGCGGTGGTCGATCGTCTTGCCCGTCACCTGCTCTGGCGACATATACCCGAGCTTTCCCTTGAGGGTCCCGGCCCGCGTCTTCTCGACGGTGCTGTTCTGCTGGGTCGCCCGCGCGACACCGAAGTCCATGATCTTCACCTCGCCCTGGAGCGAGATGATGATGTTCGATGGGCTGACGTCGCGGTGGATGATATTCAGGTTGTTCCCCTCGCTGTCACACGCGCTGTGAGCGTAGGCGAGCCCCTTGCACACCTCGCTCAGAAGATAGGCCACGAGCTTGGATGGAACGCGCAGCCGAAGCTTGCTCGCCTGGGCCATGATCTTCAACAGATCCTTGCCGTTGACGTATTCCATCGCGATGTAGTACTGGTCGTCGATCTCGCCCAGCTCGAAGATCTGTACGATGTTGACGTGTTGCAGCGATGAGGTGAGCTTCGCCTCATTGATCAGCATTTTGATGAACGCGGTGTTGTCGGCGAAATTCGGCAGGATCTTCTTCAGGACGAGGATCTTCTCGAACCCATCGATGCCGATGTAGCGGGCTTTGTAGATCTCCGCCATCCCGCCAGCGCCGATCTTCTCGAGCAGTTCGTATTTACCGAACCTCTGGACGCGCTCTACCATACGTCGCGGCGTTCCCCGTCTTCACCTGCGATCTATTGACTCTTCTTCTTCTTCTCTTCCATGACCTTGATCAGGTCGAGCCCGGCGCGACACTTCATCCGTGCCTCCTTCGACCCCGCGCTCTTCTGCTGCTTCTTGGCTTCGAGACACGGCTTCGATTTGTCGCCCTTGAGCTTACAGACCTTCTTCGCCAATCGGTCGCAGGGATTTCCGCAGGCCGCGGACAACAAGAGCGCGGCGAAAAGCCATCCACGCAATCGCATTTTTGACACCTCGTTTCGGTATGCGGCTCGGCACAGCGGCCCCGCCGTCGTCGTCAAAGATTTCGCAACGTTTCTTCGCAGCGTCGGCGCTCGACCGCAGGGCTCTTCTTCGCCCTCTCCCGGGCCAGCCTACAGGTCTGGGCATCGACGTTTTGGGTCTGACAGATCGCCTCGGCGAGTCGTTGGCAGGGGCCTTTGCACGACGCCACGAACAAGAGCCCCGCGACGAATATCGCGGAGGCGAGTCGTCGTACCGTCGTATCTCTGCTGAGAGTGCGCTCGACCATCCGCCGTTACTCGCTCACATCATCGGTAGCCTCTTGGCCTTGGCTCGCCGGGCGGATGACACCCCGTCGTTCATCGGCGAGCCAACCGTTCTCATCGCTCTCCTGGTCGTAGACATATCCGAGCACACGATCGAGCTCTGTCGCGTCGAGGCCGTCTAGGGCTTGGTTCACGTGGTCCCGCAGACGTTCGTCGCAAAATTCGACGATCAACGGGCCGAGCCAGAAGTGGGCTCGCTCGACGAGCATCGGCACCTCGGCGACCACTACGGGAGCCCAACTCACCGGATCATCGCGCATGACCGTCGTCAGCGGTGCGAGCGCGCCCTCGTCGCGCAGATCCTCGATCGCCTCGAAGTAGGCCGAGAGGTAGCGGGTTCGCGCGTCGTCGGGGGCATTCGAGAGCGTCTCCACGAGCGCATCGCCCGAGCTCTCATCGATCGCCGCCTCGAGGATGGCGCGCACGCTCATGGCGAACGCGGCGACGGGATCGTCTCCTTGCGGCAACCCAGACTTCGGCAGCTCGAGCGTCTGATCGGGATCGATCGCCCCATCTGCTCCAGAGGCCTCGACGGCGTTGCTCCACTCTTCGGCGTCGACGGCTTTGACCAGCATCACGGTGATGTTGTCGTAGCCGCCGTGCAGGTTCGCCAGCGAGACGAGCGCCTGACAGCCGCGCGAGAGATCGTCGCGGTAGCGGATCAGCGAATCGAGGATCAGCGCGTCGTCGACCATGTCGGTCAACCCGTCCGAGCAGAGCAAATAGACGTCGCCGCGCTTGACCTCGAGGGTTCTCGTGTCCACCGCGACATTCTTGTTGAGCCCCAGCGCGCGGACGATGACGTTCCGATACGGAAACTTGTGGCTATCGGCGGGATCGAGGATCTTGAGCTTGATGTATTCGTTGACCAGCGAGTGATCCTCGGTGATCTGCACGAGGGCTTCATCGCGCATCCGATAGATTCGCGAGTCACCGACGTGGCTGACCGCGACGTGATTGCGTCCGAAGAGCAACCCGACGATCGTCGTCCCCATGTCGTGATAGAGAGCGTTCGTCGACGCCTTCTGGAAGATCGAGCGGTTGGAGAACTCGATCGCGTGGTGCAAGCGGAACTCTTCGAATGAGGCCTTCTTGTTCTTGAGCTTCTTGTTCTTGAGCGCTTTGTCGTAGCGCTCCTGCCACTCGTCTCGAGGCTCGGCGAAGAACTCGCTCAGGGCGTCGACGGCCGTCTGGCTCGCGACCTCACCCGAGCTGTGACCCCCCATCCCGTCGGCGACGACATAGAGCCGCTCGTTCCCGATGATCAGAAAGTTGTCCTCGTTGTGTGGCCGGATTCGTCCGGTGTCCGACACACAATCGGCGACGTACATCAGCTCCGCTTCGGCATGGTCGGCGTCGATTCGAGGGTTCACGCTTCGTCCTTCCATCGCTCGAGCAGCGCGTGCAGTCGGCGGTACCCGGGATGTTGATCGATCAACAGTTGCGCCTTGCGCGTCGCAAAGTCACGATTTCGCGTCATCACGACCTCGAGGTGTCGGCAGAGGTCCCCTTCGATGTCACCATCGGGGTGCATCTGCTCCTGCGCTGGCTCATCGAGGTCGCGCAAGCGCAACAAACGCTCAATTGTATCCCGCAATGCGCTGAAATCCAAGGGCTTGAACAAGAAGTCGTCGGCACCGTGTTCTGCGCTGCGGCCGATCTCCTCGGGATCGTCGCGCCCGCTGACGATGACGATCGGCAGAAAGCGGCTCGTGAACTTCACTTTGAAATAGCGACAACTCTCCCAGCCATCGAGAACGGGCATCGCCAGATCGAGGACGATCAGATCCGGTCCGTCGGCGCCCGCCCGAAGGATCGCTTCCTCTCCGTTCTTGGCGGTCTGGACGTGATACCCCTTTGATTCGAGGAAGCGTCGGACCATCGCCAACGAGTCTTCGCTGTCGTCTACGATCAGAATCCGTGCGTCGCTGTCGCTCATCGTACTCGGCGTCCCTTCACGGCGGCGGCAAGAGAATTCCGCGCTCTTTCTTCTTCAGCGAGCGCTGAAGCTCGATCTCGCGGAACAACATCGCGGGTGCGATCGTCGAAACCGGCACGTAGCCGGATTCCGCGCCACAATACCCGTTGAATACTCCATACTGGTCGCTCGTTGCAATGATCTTGTTGATGCTCGACAGCGGCGTACCGACGAACTCGACACCGCGGACGAGGGTCTCCTTTCCCGTCCGCGCGTCGACCTTGTAGACCATCTTCGGAATTCCCTTGAACGCCTGGTAGCCGTACGCGCTCGTGTTCGTCGAGCCGCCGACGATGTTCTTGATGATCAGTCCGAAGGGTTTCTTCTGGCGCCGTGTCTCGGCGAGCAGCAGCGCTTTCAGCTTGGCGTACGGAATTCCGCTGGTCGAGCGAATGATCAGGTTCGACATCCGCGCCACCGCGCTGCGCGAGCCCGCGCTCCGGCCGTGGCCGTTCGAGCGAAGGAACGGGGCAACGGGGCGTCTCGACATCAGAAACCCCCGTAACACGCCGCGATCGACCAGCACGACGCGCCGCGACGGCACACCTTCTTCGTCGTAGCGGTAGTAGCCGTTGACCGTACCCGATCCGTACCGTCGCAGCGTTGGGTCGTCGACGATCGAGAGGAACGACGGGAGGATCTCCTGATTGATCTTGTCCTTGAAGGTCTGTCCGCTCTGGTCACCGAGGTTGCGGTGGCCCTCGAGCCGATGGCCGATCGTCTCGTGAAAGAAGACGCCCGCCGCTTGGGGCATCAGGATCGCGGGTCCCGTGAAGGGTGGCAGTACGGGTGCCTCGCGCAACGCCAACAGATCGGCGATCATTCGGCGCGTCGCGCTCAAGATCCGCGCGTCATCGGCGAGCTCTCGCGGAGTGAAGCTGTAGAGGACCACTGAATCCTTGAGCAGCATCCCATCGGCGGCGCGGGTCACTGCGTTGACCGAGACGGTGTACATCGTGCGCTCGGTGATCACTTCGGTCCCCTCGCTGCTGACGAAGATCCGCATCGCCCGACGCCCACTGATCTCGATCTTCGAGTCGAAGAGCGCCTTGTGCTTCAACACTTCCTGAGAAAGCCGCAGCGCGAGCGCCGTGAAGCGCTTCTCGTCGAACTCGAGGCGCGTCAGCGGGGCAACCGAACGCGTCGGTCGCTCGCGGCTGAAGACGCCGCCGTCGAGCTTCTTCGAGGCGTTGAAGACCCGCTTGCCCCGCAGGGCGAGGTAGTTGATCAGCGCCTGTTTGTACAGGAAGTCGCTCTGCAGCCAGAACGTGCGGCGCAACGCCTGCGGGTCATTGGTCAGCGGCGCCGAATCCGAGGGCCGATAGTAGTCGTAGGTCTCGACGTCCGGGTCCTTGGAGACCGAGTTGTCGAAGTCGTAGCTGCCTACCCGCAGATCGACGTCGACCTTGCGAAAGGCGAGGTTCTGGCGGGCGTAGATCGCGCCGTTGCGCGCCTCGACCTCGCGATACTCGGTGTGGCGCAAGGCATAGCTGATGAAGTAGGGCGATGGGTGATCGTCGAGGCGCAACGAGCGCATGTTGCGTTGTAGCTCTTGTTTCATCGCGGCCATCAGCACCAGGCGGTAATCGGCACGCGGCGCTGGCTGGGCCGCGACGCCGAGCCGCACCGATAGAAGGAGCGAAAGAGCCACACATGTCGTCAGTGCGCGCATCCGGAGACCGTGCTTTTTCTTGTAGAATACACCGTACATCGAAGCGCTGGGGATGTCAATCCACCCCCGCGGGCTAAAGTCGAGTCAGATCAGGGTTTTTCGACGGCCTCTTCGCGGCGACACTCGGTAATCGTGTCCGCCGAGATCAGCGGTAGCCGGCTGACCGCCTGAGCCATCGTCTGGATCGGATCGTGAAACAGCTCGCGCTGAAGCTTCTCCATGTAATCCGGCATGTACTTGACCCAGAGCTTGATCGGCTGCTCGTCCAGTCGTCGAATCGGCGAAAGGCAGAGGTTCAACAGGTACCACATCAGGTATTGCACGTTCGTCGCCAGGTGCCCCTGGTACTCTTTGGACGAGCGTTGGGCGAGCACCCGCTCTTCGTGCATCGAGCGACCGATCTCGGACTCGAGCATCGACTCGTAGCTCGCCATGATCAGCTCGACCATCACCCACTCTTCGCTGGTCTCGACGAACTCGGGATAGAGGTCGATCAAGCGCAGCCGGTCGTGCCCCCGTGACTCGAAGAGATCGAGCACGGGCGTCTCGGGTGGGTAGTGCAACAGCAGCTCTTTGGGAAGCCGATGCAAGAGCCGTAGGTTCTTCGCACGGTACGCGCCGCGTTTGTGCTCTTCCTCTTCGATGATCTCGATGTCCGGCGCGTTCTCGAGAAACTCCATGATTCGCCGCTGGCCCTCATCTTCGAGGATGATCTTGATACCGGCGACGTCGGGGATCGAAAACTGTGGCAGCTCGGCCTGGATCGTGCCCTGCCGAATCGCCTTGAGCACGCGGCGCTCGGCGTGGCAGAACTCGGCGACCTGCGTGTCCACGGGCGTGATCAACAGCTCTTTGGGGATTCCAAGGGTTTCGGCGCGCTCTCGGGCCAGGTCGTCGGCGCCCATCTTGATCCGCTCGAAGACGTAGTCGATGATTCGGCGGCTGCCCTTCTCGGCGATCCGTCGAAAGCGCTTCATCCGCGAGCTACCAATGAAGTAGCGCTGATCGCCGCGGCGTTGATAGTAGACGTATCCTTCGAACGGCGTCTCGAGGTAGAAGTCCATCGGGTAGCGGTTGAAGCGGTAGATCATCTCCTCGATGCGATGGGTCATGTACCACGGCGATTCGATGATGAAGCGCTTCAGATCGCCCTTGTTGTTGGCGACGAAGCAGCCCAGATCGGGGCCGAAGACGTGACGGAACATGCGCACCGAGAGATGACAGACCCAGATGTGCGCGAGGTACGAGTTGAGGTTGACGATCGTCTTGAACGTGTCGATATCGCTCTCGCGGTGCTGATCGATGATGCAGCGCGCGATGATATCCGCCAACGTGTCCCGATGTGCGAAGGCTTCGAGTCGAATCATGGTGTAACGTCCGATGTCGAGGCGATGATACCGGTTTCGCGTTCGGATGTCGAGGACGCCGGCGCGGCGCGGGGCGAAAATCTCCGCCGCCGCCCTCAGAGGTGGCTAGAGAAATCGGGGAGCTGACGGATGCCCCTCGGAGTCGCCGTGATCGGGGAGCGCGGGCCACTCAGGCGCGGCTTGTCGATCCGAATCAGCGTCGCCCCAGCCAGGGCATTGCGTACCAGAAGCAAGAAGTCGACGTTCGCCGAAATCACCGCGATGAAGACCGCCCCTCTCGCAACCGTGAGTAATTTGGCGATTGTACGGTCGTCGGTTCCACGGCGAGCACTACTGATTGGGGCGATCGTGATCCAGTGATCGATCGATAGCTTGCGTGAGCGCAGCTCGGAGGCCATCGCGTCGCGCGCTACCTTCCCAGGTGTCACGCGCGCGATAATCTGAACGCCAAAACCGCGCCACTTCTGCACAATGGTGGCGGCGCCTGAGCGCAGGACGAGCGATTTGGCGAAGGCTGGCGTACCGCGCCGTTGTCGGGCATAGCGCTCGACCTCCGCAAGCAGCTTCTCGTCGCGCACGCCCGCCGATCGCAGGAGTACGACGGCGTCCTCTCGCGTACAACGCGTCCGATCGAGGGCGCCGATCTGCAGGCGCACCCGGCTCTTCTTGGGCAGCTTGTCGCGGGCGAAGGCTTCCAACAGGGCGATCTCTCGGGGACAGGTCTCGAACAGCGCGCTCGGTAAGTCGAGCAGAATCGCTGCGCGTTTCCCAACCGCCTTCAGCTCCGCGATGCGATTTTCGAGCTCGACGAGTAGCGGGGCCGGGCGGTCGCTCGCCAGAGCGGCGCTACCGAGGAGCCACGAGATCGCCAAGACTGCGAGCGCTCGTCGTCGTGGGGCTGGGTTCATTTGGTCGAGCGTCCTAGAGTTGATCGAAGAAGCGGTCCAGCTCGTCGCGCGGCGTGAGGATCTCGCGCAAGGGCTCTTCCCGCATTACGGCATACCAAGCGCTCGAGAGCCGAGCGAAGTCCTCTTCGCTGCGAAAGGCCGTGCCGCCATCGTCGGCTCGCTGATCGGAGCCGGTCCGCACGACGAAGAATCCGAAAAGGACCGCGGTGAGCGCCGACGCGAGATTGGGAAAGAGCAAGAACGCCTTGCCGTAGAGGAAGTGCTCGAGGGCGAGGTGGAAAATCGCGTTGCATTCGGGCTCGACGGTCATCTTTCGCAGCGGTTCGTACCCCTCGGACTCCCAGATCTCGCGCAACGCCAGGGTCGCCGCGAGCAGCTCGAGGATCTCGGCTCGCGCGAAGTCGGTTGTCTGCGCCGCTTCGGCCATCGTTTCGAGGCATCCCGTCAGTTGATGCAGGGCCGGCGTGAAGGTATGCCAGAAGCCCTCCCAGAACGGGCCCTGGAGCCGCACATCGTCGAAGCGGAGGTCGTGGACGGCTTCGATGATGTTGGTGAGCTGGGGCGCGATCGAGGGCAGCCAGACCACCGCCGTGATCACCCGACGCAGGAACTCGAGGGCGCTCTGGCGCGGGTTGCGGCCGAGCTCGCTGAGGATCTTCTCTTCGAGGCGCAGGTAGACCGGGAAGAGCACCCGGTAGTTCGGCAGCAGCAGCACTTCGTCTCGCCGAAAGCGACGCCCCGGAAAGTCGTGAAGCCGCAGTCGAAGCTCGAGTTGGCCCTCGTCGCTCGAGAGCTCGATGCCCGTCGCGCTCGACCGGAATACGCGGCGGTCGACGGGCTCGAGGCTATAGAACGACCCGCGTGGTGTGCGCATCAGCTGAAACGGATAGCCCCGACAGGGCTGAGGCTGAGCGGCGACGCCGAGCTCGCGCTCGATCACGCAGTGAGAGCCGGACAGAAAGATGCAGGCGCCCTCTTCGTGCCGCACCTGGCGGTACCGCTCGTCGGAGGGCAGCGGCTCGAACAGCTCTCGCTCGGCGTACGCGGGCAGCGCCCGAATCACCGGGTTCTCCGAGAGCCAATCGGCGTAGGGCGCCGTGACCGGCCCCGCGTGGAAGCGGCGACAGGAATCGGAGCAGAGGCCGAACTCGAAGCGTGCGCCGGGCGTGACGTCGAAGTGCTCGGGCGCGCTCGCCTGCGGAAGCATCCGATCTTGGTTGAGGATCACCGCGCCGAAGCTCAGCTGTTCGTCGAGGACGATCCAGACGTCTTCCTCGGTGACATCCGGGAACTGCTCTTGCGCCCGCGCCGCGACCTCGCCGAGGTGCCGATAGCCGCTGAAGAGTAATACGATCGCCTTCGTACGCGCGTCGGTGCGCATCCGCTTGCCGTCCGGCAGCGAGAGCTCGAAGACCGGGAGCTCGGGGGTCGATGACTCCGCTTCGCGAACGGTCAGCTCGTCGCGGCGTTTTGGAAACAGTAGCCCATGTCGGGAGATCAGCGCTCTCATGATGCCTCATTATAGGGGCTCCCGCACGGATGACAACGGCTTATCGGAAAATCCGCGGCGATCCGCTCGCGACCACAGCCCGTGACGGGTCCCGGTAAAAAGTGGTATTTCAGATCGAAACTCGCTATCATGACTCTGTTCGACGGGTGGCGAAACAAACGAGTTGGTCAAAGCAGGCGACGCTCCGAGCGCGAAAGCGAATGGGGCTTGAAAGTTTTGAGCCCTCTCGTTACAGTTGAGAGCATCCGCAATATATGGGGCTAGTTGGGCGAAAATTCAGTGTTTTTAGCATCACCAGGGAAGGGTGCCATGAATAAGCAGACACGTCGTCTCGCGATCGGGAGCCTCTGCCTGCTCACTCTGCTCGGGCTATCCGGGGTAGCGTTTGCGCAGAGCGTGCCGATCACCAATCAGTTTTTCGACAAGTTCAACCGCTGGGACATCAAGGGTGACTACTTCGTCATCGGTGCGACGCTGAAGAAGGACTCCGATGGCGTCATGGACAGCAACACGACGACGTTGAAGAGCCCCGACTCGTTCCCGAGCGTCACCGACATCCTCGAGATGAAGAAGCGCACCGTGCCCGCCGGGGTGAAGCTGATCAACGTATATCTCTACTGGAGTGGCTCACTGCAGACGCCGACGACCGAGGTCAGCCTGCTCTTGCCTGGTGAGACGACGCACGGTAACACGACCAAAGTCACCGCGGATCAGTGCTACCAGGACTCCGACTTTCGAACGAACTCGATCTCGAACAACTTCTACAACTGCCGCGCCGACATCACCAAACGCGTGCTGGCGCACACGGGCAGCATCTACGGCAACTACAACGTCAAGGGCGTCGGCGCGCTGATCGTCTTCAGCGGCAAGCAGAGCTGCACGAACTCGCTACCGGTCGACCCGAAAGACGGCAAGAAGCCGCCCTCGACGGTCACGGCGGACGTCGTCAACTGCCTGAAGGTGGTCAACGACGAGCTGACCAAGTTCGGCCAGACCCCGCTGACGAGCTGCACCGATGGCGGCGAGACGCTCTGCAGCTGCGGCTCGACGAACACCTGCCAGTACGATCAGACGACGATCGGCCACGCCTCGTTCGCACTGGTCTTCGTCTACGAGAAGCAGGATGAGCTCGATCCCCGCTCGATCATCCTCTACGACGGCCACAAGGCGATCATCGACGGCAACCTGGCGCTCACGCTCAGTGACATTCGCACGCCGAACACGAGCAATCTGGCCGACGGCAAGCTGACCTACTACATCGTCGAAGGCGACGACAACTGCGTCGGCAATGGCTGTGTCTGGGGTCAGTTCAACCCGGGCGAAGAGATCCTCTTCAATTGGACCCCGGGCGACAACACCAAAGCCTTCCGCCTCTTCGACGATCCGAATCAGGACCCCTTCCGGGGCCAGATCGTGATCGGCGTCGACCCGCCGATCGCCGCTGGCGGGACCGACATCAACACCTTCGATCTGAAGCTCGAGCCGGACAAGACCTCGGCCGAGTTCACCCTCAAGACGCCGCACCTGAGCGAAACCGACGGCCTGAAGATCGACACGACGGCGGATTGCAAGGATACGCCGACCTCCGGAAGTGACGCCTGCCTCTCGACGCAGAGCGGAAACTGTTGTGGGACCCACGCCGGAACGCCGGACGATCCGGGCCACGTCTGCGCCAACATTGGCTCGGAGGAGGCACCGAACATTCAGTGCATCCCGGCGCACTCTGCCGACGGGATCGGCGTGAACTTCGTGGTGATGAGCTTCGACATCTTCGCGCCGGTGCTGATCGACGTGACCAAGACCTGGGATTTCGCCCCGGGCAGCGGCAAGAACAAGGCGACCGACAAGGTCAAGCCCGGCGACGAGATCGTCTATACGCTGACCGCCAAGAACATCGGGAATGCCAAGGCGACGAATTTCCGTTTCACCGACGCCCTTCCCGACTCGGTGACCTATGTCGCCAATAGCCTGAAGGTCGGAACCACGGCGGCTCCCGAGCCCGCCGATCCGACGGTGATCACCGCCAATCTCGGCGAGCTCGACATCAACGCCTCGGTGACGATCACCTTCCGCGTCAAGGTCTCGCTCGATCTCGACGCCAACACCGACGTCTCGAACCAGGGGATCTTCAACGCCGACAACATCGGCGACGCGAAGACCGACGACCCGTCGACGCCGGTGCCGAACGACCCGACCGTCTTCAGCGTCGACGTGCCGGACACCGACAAGGATGGCGTGCCGGATCACAAGGACAACTGCATCAATGTACCGAACCCCGATCAGATTGACACCGACAAAGACGGCAAAGGCGACGCCTGCGACGACGACGATGACGACGACGGGATCAAGGACGACAAGGACAACTGCCCGCTGGTAAAGAACCCGGATCAGAAGGACACCGACAAGGACGGCCTCGGCGACGCCTGCGACCCCGACGCCGACGACGACGGCGTGCCCAACGAGAGCGACAACTGTCCGCTGGTGAAGAATCCGGATCAGAAGGACACCGACAACGACGGTATCGGCGATGCCTGTGACCCCGACATCGACGACGACGGCGTGCCCAACGAGAGCGACAACTGCCCGACGGTCTACAATCCGGACCAGAATCCGGCGGCCTGTCAGGACAAGGACGGCGACGGGATCTTCGACACCGTCGACAACTGTCCCGACATTCCGAACACCGATCAGAAGGACAGCGACCAGGACGGCATCGGCGACGTCTGTGACGACGACCGCGACGGCGATGGAATCCCCAACGTCGACGAGGGCGATCAGAACGACAACGGCGTGATCGATGGCCTGGAGACCGATCCCGACGACGCCGACTCCGACGACGACGGCGTCAGCGACGGAGACGAGAAGAACAAGTACCACACGAACCCGAACAACCCCGACAGCGACGGCGACGGGATCTTCGACGGTACCGAGCTCGGCTTCGTCGACCCGACGCTGGACACCGACCTGTCCAAGGGCTTCTTCGTGCCCGACGCCGATCCGTCGACGAAGACCGACCCGAACAAGGCCGACTCCGACAACGGCGGCATCCCCGACGGCGAAGAAGACGCGAACAAGAACGGGCGCTTCGACATCGGTGAATTTGGTGACCCGAACAACTACGTCGACGACGGCGATCTTTCGGGGCGCCGTGTCGGCCAAGACTGTGGGATCAAGGGCCAGCAGGTGAACTGGACGAGCTCGGCGCCGATCTGGCTCCTCTTCCTGATCGGCTTCCTCTTCGTGAAACGGCTGCGCCGTCGAGAGACGGAAAGGGGCACCTCCTTCATCGTCCCTTTTCTCGCGGCGATGATCGTGCTCGCCCCGATGCAGAAGGCGCACGCGGTTGAGAACGCGAATACCCAGACCTTCAACCCAGCAGTGAACTCGAAGGGTCTGGCGATCAGCGAGAGCGGCGACATCGAGCGCCACCTCGACTGGCAGATCCACCTCCTGTTCAACTACGCCTACAAGCCCGCCGTGTTGCGACACCCGGGCACGGGCGAGGAGATCCAGACGCTGGTCAAGCATCGTCTGGGCGGAAACCTGCTGTTCGCGATCGGCTTTGTCGACTGGATCGAGCTCGGCCTCGATCTACCGTTTACGCTCTATCAATCGGGCTCGCAGCTGGACGATTCCCAGAAGGGCTTGCGCGCCGCCTCGACGGGTGACCTTCGCCTCGTCGGCAAGGTCGGCTTCCTAAAGAGCTACAAGCATGGGGTCGGCCTCTCGCTGCAACTCAACGCCACGTTCCCGACCTCGCTCAAGGACAGCGGCACGGGTGACCGGTTCATCACCTTCAATCCGATGCTCAACTTCTCGACGGGGGGTCCCTTCTGGTTCAGCATGAACGTCGGCTACACGCTGCGCAAAGGCAAAGACGTTCGCAACCTGAACCTCGACGACCAGATCAACTTCCGGATGGGGATCGGCGGCACGATTCCTCGTGTGCGGCTGACGCTCTTCGCCGAGGCGATGGCCGATCTGCAAGCGAAGAAACCCTTCTCTCGCACCGAAGACATTCCGATCGAAGTGCTCTTCGGCTTCCGGCTGCGCCTCGGCCACTGGCATCTCCTCGCAGGTGGCGGTTTCGGCGTGGTTCAGGGCCTCGGCGCTCCGCTGGCCCGCGGTTTCCTTGGTGTGTCGTACGTCAAGTTCGTCCCCGACCGTGACGGCGATGGAATTCCCGACATCGACGACAAGTGCCCCGACGATCCCGAGGACAAAGACGGCTTCGAGGACGAAGACGGCTGCCCCGATCCGGACAATGACAAAGACGGAATCTGCGATCCCTGGGTCGCCCAAAAGGGCCTCCTGGGCAAGTACGCGAAGATCTGTCACGGTATCGACCGCTGCCCGAACGAGCCGGAAGATAAAGACGGCTTCCAAGACGAAGACGGCTGCCCCGATCCGGACAACGACAAAGACGGAATCTGCGATCCCTGGGTCTCCGAGAAGGGTCTTCTGGGCAAGTACGCGAAGATCTGCAAGGGCAAAGACCAGTGCCCGAACGAGCCCGAGGACAAAGACGGCTTCCAAGACGAAGACGGCTGTCCCGACCTCGACAACGACCTCGACGGCGTGCCCGAGCCGCAGGACAAGTGTCCCGACCAGCCAGAGGATTGGGACGGCTTCCAGGATGACGACGGCTGTCCCGATCTCGACAACGACGGCGACGGCATTCCGGACCTCAAAGACATGTGTCCGGATCACAAAGAGACCTTCAACAAGTACAAGGACGACGACGGCTGCCCAGACTCCTTGGTGATCCTGACCGACAAGGAGATCAAGATCCTCGAGAAGGTCTACTTCGAGACGGCGAAGGCCAAGATACGCCGGGTTTCGTACCCGCTCTTGTCTCAGGTCGCCGACGTGCTCAAGCAGCACCCAGAGATCTTGCTGGTCCAGATCGAGGGCCACACCGACAAACGCGGTGGACGAAACTACAACCGTCGCCTGTCGCAGAAACGTGCGCGCTCGGTCTTCTTGCACCTGGTCAAGAAGCACGGCATCGACAAACGGCGTCTGAAGTTCAAAGGCTACGGTTTCGACAAGCCGCGCGTCCAGGGTACTGGTCCCGCTGTTTGGGAGAAGAACCGCCGCGTCGAGTTCAACATCCTCAAGCGCAAGGCCAAGTAATTCACTGCGAATTCAATGCCCCGGCCGGTTTCCGCCGGTCGGGGCTCTCGCTTCCGCACTCCACCTTCGAGAGGTTCAGCCCATGCGATCG
>JAGQJP010000496.1 GCA_020430585.1 Myxococcales bacterium
AAAGCCCGAGGCGAGCTCGGCGATCCGCCCCATCCGCGGCTCGGGCGTCGTCGGCGCGACGAGCTGAATCAGATCGATCGGCGCGCCCTGCAGCTCGCGGCGCAACGGCTCGGACTCCTCGATCGGCAGATCGACGACGAGCAACCCGCCGACACCGACGGCGCTCGCCCGCTGCACGAGACGCGAGAGGCCATATTGGAGGAACGGATTGTAGTACCCGAAGAGCACGATCGGCGGCAAATTGGCACCGCGCAGCCCGTCGAGCATCTCGAAGACCCGCTCGAGTGTGGCTCCATGGCGTAGCGCTCGTTCGGATGCTCGCTGAATCACGGGCCCATCGGCCGTCGGGTCGGAGAACGGCACGCCGAGCTCGATCACGTCGGCCCCCGCCGTCGCCAGCGTGCGCAGCAACAGCGACGTCATCTCGAGATCGGGATCGCCGGCTGTGATGTACGGAATCAGCGCGGCCTCGTCGCGAGCAGCCAGCTCGTCGAAGACGCGGGCGATGGGCGACGCACCCGTCGCTCCCACCGCGTTGGACGGACGCTCCATGGCGTTCCTCCGCTGAAGGTTCGAGGTCGTCTGGCGATTCTACTTGTTCACGGCGGGCTTGACGACGGCTTTTTTGGTCGCCAACAGTCGCGCCAGGCGACCGACGCGTTGGAGACGGAGGCGCTCGAGCCGTGGATTTGCGTCCCGGTGGGCCCGCAGGAGCGCGAGCGCGCGCGAGTGGCGGATGAACGAGAGACTGCGCAGCGCCGCCTCACGCAGCTCTTCGTCACGCGAGTTGAGGAACCGGGCGACGAAATCCGCCGACTCCACCTGCCGCTGAGAGCGGAAGGCGTGGCCGATCGTCAGAATCGCGATCTTGCGCAGACCGAGGGGCCCCATCTCCGCCAGCGAGCGAAGCTTCTCCAGGACCGAGCGATGATCGCGGAAGAATCCGAGATAGCCCGTCGCCCGCTCGCGCACGTAGCCGTGCTCGTTCACGTCGCCAGCGAGGCGGATCAACAGCCGATGGACGTCGGGAGAGATCTTCTCGAAGGCGGCCTTGGAGGGCAGCGTGTCGATGCCGAGCAGCAGCGCGCGAACTTCCGAGAGCGCCGGAGGCTCATCTTCGGCGCGCGCGGTCAGCGGAGCCAAAATCAGCGTGAAACCGAGCAATAGAGTGGCAATCGTGATACGCATGGTGCGTTCCCCTACTCTTGCAGATGGACGATCGGGTTCGAGAGCATGACGAAGCCCTGGCCCGGCGTCAACTTGTTCCCCGCGCTGGCGTCCTGGACGTAGAGATCGCCAGCGTAGAACATCAAGTTCGTGTAATCGTTCTCTTTCGTATCGGGAATCGGATCGTGAATCTTCAGGAACGGCGCCTCGGAGGAGTGGAACAGCCCGAGGAAATGGCCGGTCTCGTGGGCCATCACCGCGCCGAACTCGCCGTTGTATCCGAAGCTCTTCTCGACGACGACGACGACACCCGAGCGACGCGTTCCGACATCCATCGTCGGCCCGGGGATCCCGCCCGAGACACCGAGAATCACCCCGTAGCCACCGCTCTGGCTGCTGTCGGTGATGCTCGAGACGAGGAAGATGTTCACGCCGCGCGCGTTGTCTTTCGAGAGCGCCACGAGGTTGGAAAAGTCATTGTCCGCTCCGATCAGACTCTCGACGTGCTTGTAGGTGTCGCCGACGTCGCGCACGCGGACCTCGCCGACGGAGATTCCCACCTGGGCGTAGATCGTCTTGAACTCGGCGACGGCGTTGAGGAACTTCTGGTTCGTCTGGGCGTTGGCAACGGTGATTCCGCCGGCCCCGGTGAAGTGGAAGTTGAGGTCGATCGTGCCCACCACGGGACGCTGCGCCTTCTTGTAGAAGTAGATCACCAGATCGAACTTGCCCGACGACGGCACGCCACCCTCGCCGACGATCTTGATCGACGAGACGCGGAAGGTGTAGTTCCCAGGCGCGAGCGTCACGTCCGTCGTGTTCGGGAAGAGGAACGCCGCGACGCCCTCGGCGCCGGCCACGCGGTTCTTGCACTCGACGCAGAAGCTCGGATCGCTCGAGGAGACCACCAGCGCGTCGCCGTTGGGGTCGATCATCTCCCCCAGTTGGTAGAGCACGCCCGGCTCGCCGAGGACCTCGATCATGAACGAGACGGTGTTCTCGTCGATCGAGAACTGCAGCTGTTTGGAGAGGCCGATTACGCTCGTCTCGAGCCCCTTGAGCTCGACGTACTCCAGTGAGTCGGAGATCGTCTGGCGGCCGCTCGATTGCGGGACGTCCGGCACGAGATCCGCCTCGACCTGCGTGTCCTCGACTCTCTGGCTGACGTCATCGGGGGTCGAAGCGTCCTCTCGGGCACCGCTCGACGACGACGTGCTGCCGCAGCCGACCGCCAACGCGAGCGAGAGCACGAGGAACGCGAGCCAAACTGTTGATTTTCGCGGGAACGCCACAGTCTCCACTCCGATCACCCCCTCGATGAAGCGGCGATTATAGGGCAGCTGTGGTCCCCGATCCAGGAAAATGGCCGAACATGTTGTATTATAACGCGATCATCCGATCCATGAAGGCGCTTGCCTTTTGGCATCCCGGCGCTAGAATGCACGCTATGGGATCCTATCTGCGCCTCTTGCGCTTCGTGCGCCCCTACCGCGCCACACTACTGGTGGCGATGCTCTGTATGGTCGTGCTGGCCCTCACCACGGGCCTCTTCGCCTATCTCGTGGGCCCTCTGACCAAGTACATCTTGACCGGCGGCGCCTCGGGAACCGAACGCCTCGGCTGGTTGACCCCCGAGTCGCTCGCGCGCGATCCGAAGAACCTCGTCAGCTGGCTGCCCTACCTGATCTTGATCGTCGGCGCCGCCAAGGGGATCGCCTACTTCGGCCAGTTCTTCCTGATGGGGCTGACGGGGCAGCGCGTGCTGGTCGATGTGCAGAACGAGCTCTTCTTACACCTCTTGCGGCGTCCCCTGGCCTACTTCGAGGCGGAATCGACAGGTTCGATCCTGACGCGCTTTACCTACGACGTGGCGCAGATCGAGCAGGCGGTGACGTACGGCGCGACATCGATCCTCCGTGACTCGCTACAGATCCTGACCCTGTTGCTCCTCGCGTTCTTCCTCGACTGGCAGCTGGCCCTGATCTTCTTCGTGTTGCTACCGGCGATGGTCTATCCGATCGTCCGCTTCGGCAAGCGCTTGCGGCAGGTCAGCGTCAAAGCGCAAGAGGATGTCGGCCTGGTCAGCCGCTGCGTCCACGAGACGGCGTCGAATATCAAGGTCGTCAAGGCGTTTAACGGCGAGAGTCAAGAGGCGATGCGTTTTCGCCGTGAAACCGAGGGCTACCTGCAGACGATGGTCAAATCGCTGCGCGTTCGCGGTACGACGACCCCGGTGATGGAGTTTCTCGGCATCTTCGGCCTGGCGGCGAGCATCATCTATGCCACCAACCGTATCGGCGTCGGCTCGCTCTCTCCCGAGTCGTTCTTCAGCTTCTTCGCCACCGTGCTGATGCTCTACCAGCCGGTCAAGACGCTGGGACGGGTCAACAACATCATCGCAGCCGGCCTCGCCGGGGCCGATCGAATCTTCGCCTTCATCGACGCCGACGAGCGGATCGTCGAGCGCGACAATCCGATCATACTCCACGGTTTCGAGCGAGAGCTGCGCTACGAGGGCGTCTCGTTCACATACGGCGGCGAGGACGTGCTGCACGAGATCGAGCTCTCCCTCGCGCCTGGTGAGGTGTTGGCCGTCGTCGGCGCGAGCGGTGCCGGAAAGTCCACGCTGGTGCGGCTCTTGCCGCGCTTCTCCGACCCGACATCGGGACGGATCATGTTGGACGGTGTCGATCTGCGGGAGATGAGCCTCGATTCGCTGCGACAGCAGATCGCGATCGTCACGCAGGAGCCGCTGCTGTTCAACGACACGGTGCGCAACAACGTGCGCTATGGCCGCCCCGACGCGCTCGAGGAAGAGATCGTCGAGGCATTGCGCGCCGCGCTGGCCTTCGATTTCGTACGAGAGCTGCCGAAGGGGCTCGACACGCCGATCGGCGAGCGGGGCATCCAGCTCTCCGGCGGCGAGCGACAGCGGCTCTGCATCGCTCGGGCGCTGCTCAAAAACGCGCCGCTGCTGATTCTCGACGAAGCGACGAGCTCTCTCGACCCGGAATCCGAAGCGCTGGTCCGCGACGCGTTGACGAACTTGATGCGCGGCCGAACGACGATCGTGATCGCCCATCGGCTCTCGACAATCGAACACGCAGACCGTATCGTCGTACTCGATGAAGGGCGCATCGTCGAAAGCGGAACGCGGAGCTCGCTCCTCGAAGAGGGACAACGCTTCCGGAAAATCTTCGCCGTCTCGTAAGAGGCGCTGGTGGCTCATCGTCGTGGTGTCGCTCGCCATCGTGGTCGGCCTGACGCAGCTCCTCGGCTTCTTGCAGCGCTTTCCCCGCTATCGGCTCGCGCCCGTCGAACGCCCGAAGGGGCTATATCACTATCGAGGCCAGCTCCACGTGCACACGCGCCACTCCAAGGACGCTACGGGCTCGATCGACGAGATCCTTCGCGCCGCGGCGCAAGAGAAGCAAGACTTCGTCGTCGTTCTCGACCACAACAGCCTGGCCGCCGCGACGCGCGAGGGGTACCACGGCAACGTGTTGCTGATCGTCGGCGCCGAGGCATCCGACCGGCGCGGGCACATCGCCGCGCTCAACCTGGCGGCGCCGAGCCTCGGACGGCCGATCGAGCGCTGGAAGACGCCGTCGGTTACGGCGTGGCTGACCCACCCGATGCAACCAGGGCGACGTTTCGACCTCGAGCGCTTCAATCCGGCGCTCGTCGACGGCCTCGAGATCCTCAACGGCGGCTCGATCGTCAAGCGCGCCATCGAGTTTCCCTACACGAGGCTCGCCGCGGCGCTCTATTTCTATCCCCTTAACCCGAGCTATGGCGCAACCTTTCTCCTCTCGCGGCCCGACGAGACCCTCGCGCTCTGGGATCGCTGGAGTGCGACGACGCGCAAGACGGGATTGTTCGGCATCGACGCGCACGGACGCGTCTCCTACCGTCGCTCGTTCGCCCTGGCTAGCACGCACCTCTTGCTCGACGCCCCTTTGACGCACAACGCCGCGGACGATCGGCGTCGAGTGATCGACGCGATCAAAAAGGGCCGCGTCTACTCGGCCTTCGACGCCCTCGCGCCAGGCGACGGCTTCTGGTTCGTCGGCGAAGCGCGCAATTTTGCGCGGCGACAGCGTGTTCTGATGGGTGACACGCTGCGTGAGAACTACCAGGTCGTCGCGCTGCGCGCCGACGCGGGGTTGCAGGTCGGCGACGGGGACCTGCGCTTTCATCTGTTCCGCGACGGCGTCGAGGTCGCCCGCCGCGCGGGCAAGCGTTTCCGGATTGTGGTTTCTACGCGCGGCTGTTATAGAATCGAGGTCGAATTGCGCGTTCGCGGCATGCTCGGTGGCGATCGGTTTCTGCCCTGGCTCTTCAGCAACGCGATCTGCCTCGCCAAACCCTTCTCCAGCCTACTGCGTTGAGGCGTGCGACGATGACTCGACGGATTCTGCTGATTCGATACGGCGCTCTCGGCGACATCCTCCTGACGACACCGCTGATCCGCGAGCTCGCGCGACAGCTGCCCGACGCCGAGATCGACGTGCTCGTGCGCAGCCGTTACCGCGATCTCGTAGCCGGAAACCCCGTGGTGAAGCGGGTCTTCGAGCTACGGGGGGAGCGTTGGTGGTCGATCGTGGCGCCGCTCCGCGAACGGCGCTACGACCTCGTGCTCGACCTGCAGAACAAGCTGAAGAGCCGACTGCTCGCCTTCGCCACGGGTGCGCCGCGGGTGATTCGCCTGGTGCGTCGCGGGCCCAAAGAGCTCTTGAGCGAATGGCGTCAGGGGCCCAAACCAGCGCCTCACACCGAAGCGTGGCGCTATCTTTCGCTTCTGGATCAACTCGCCCTCGAGCGGCCGGCGAACCCCGAAGTCGAGCTCGACTTCTTCCTCGGCGAGACCGAGCGAGAGAGCGCCGCGCGGGCGCTGGGCGGACAACACCCGATCGGGCTCGTGGTCGGCGCGAGCCGAGCGACGAAGCGCTGGGAGCTCTCTCACTTCGTCGGCCTCGCCCGAGAGCTCTGGTTGCGCGACGGCTGCAAACCGATCGTCCTCGCCGGTCCCGCGGACCTCGCCTGGATCGCGCCAGCGCTGCCCGAGCTGGAGGGCGTCGCCAACGTGGCACCGATCGACTCGACGATCGCCGGGATCGCCGGGTACATCGCCGCCTGCCGGATCGTCGTCGGTGTCGACGGCGGACTGTTGCACTTGGCATCGGCGCTGCGTCGTCCGGTCGTCGCGCTGTTTGGCCCGACCGACCCCAACCGCTGGCGGCCCAACGGCGGGAGCTGGCGCGTCGTGCGACGCGAGCTGGCGTGCTCTCCCTGCCGCAGCCACGGCAGCCGAACCTGCCCTCTAGGGCATCACAGCTGCATGCGAGAGCTCACCGTCGAGATGGTGATCCACGCGATCGAGTCACTGGAAAAAAGTTTACGCCCATCGTGACATGGATGTCATAGCTGGGAGATTTTGCCCGACCCTTCACAACTCGAGATCGTCGCGTAGCAAAACGCAACACACGGGAAAACTCGTTGCGAATCCTAACGTTCAGGCACGGGCTGACGGCAGGGCGTTGCCCGACCGGGGATTGGAACCCTTCTTGCAGAGAGGGCAGTCCAGGCTCGGCGCTCAGGCGTCGTGAGACGAACACGGACCCAAGTGGGAGAACATGGTTATGTCGAAGCTTCATTCCGAAGCCGTGGCAAGCGTGAGCAAAAATCTCCAATCTCTCAACTCCATTACAGAAAATGGCAACGTGGGGACGAACGGCAAGGCCGTCAACGGGACCAATGGCAGCCCCGTCAACGGGACCAACGGCAGCCCCGTCAACGGGACCAACGGCAGCCCCGTCAACGGGACCAACGGCAAAGCAGCCAACGGGACCAATGGCAAAGCCGTCAACGGGACCAATGGCAAAGCAGCCAACGGACGTAACGGAAACGGTACGGCTGCGCGTGGCCGTCGTCGGCGCTCGAACGCTGACGATAGCCACGGGCGAATGGCGCTCGCGGGGGAGTTCGGCGAAGAGGTCGAGCGCGAAGAGAGCCGATCCGCTCCGGAAATTACGAGCTCGGCGCTCTATGGCGACCATCCCGACTTCGCGACCAACCCGATCTACCTCTATCTCAAGAAGATCGGGCGCTACTCGTTGCTCAACCGCGAAGGCGAAGCGAAGATCGCGCGTGAGATCGAAGACGAAGCGCTGAAGATCAAGACCGTGATCTCCTCGATTCCGGCGCTGATGCAGTGTTTCTGTGAGCAAATCTCGCAACTCGACACGGGTGACGCCCAGGTGCTGGACGTCTTCACCAATCCGCCAACAGCCGAGACCACCGACGAGTGTCCAGACCCGCAAATCGCGGGAATCACGGCGTTCTGCGCGAAGATGGCCGATCTCGGATTGCGCTTGCGGCTTCTCAGCGAGCGCATCGGCGAGGGCGAAGAGTCCGAAGCGTTTCGCGGCGAGCTTGCAGCGACGCGCGACGAGTTCATCGAAGAGGTGAGTCAGATCACCTTCAACCCCTCGTTCATCGGAGGCGTTGTCGCCCGCTTGCGCCAGGCCGTAGACCAGATCCGTGACGACCAACACGCCTTGCGCTGCGCGCGCCGTCGGATCCACCTCAACGCGGGCGAATTCGAGCAGATGTACGCGAGCTGGCGCGCCGGCAATCGACCGAGCGACGGCGACTCGCCTCGCGTTCGCGAGACGATCGAGCTCTGCCTGTGCTTGCAGCGACGCATCGACAGCACGACGGCCGAGTTTGGCCGTAACGTGCGGCAGATGGAGAAGCTGACCTCCGAGATCTCCGATGCCCAACACCGCGTCGCCCTCGCCAAGGCGAAGATGGTCCAGGCGAACCTGCGGCTCGTGGTCTCGATCGCCAAGCGCTACATCAACCACGGGATGCACTTCCTCGATCTGATCCAAGAGGGAAACATCGGCCTGATGCGCGCCGTCGAGAAGTTCGAGTACAAGCGGGGCCACAAGTTTTCGACGTACGCCACCTGGTGGATCCGCCAGTCGATCACCCGAGCGATCGCCGACCAGGGCCGCACGATTCGCATCCCCGTGCACCTCATCGAGACGTTGAATCGGATGATGAAGACCAAGAACGCCCTCGAGCATCGCCTCGGCCGCAAACCGACGGACGACGAGATCGGACGCGAGCTCGAAGTGAGCGCCGACGTGGTGCGCAAGACGATGATGATCGTGCGCTCGCCGATCTCGCTCGACTCGCCGATCGGCGACGACGAGGACACCCAGGTCGCCGACTTCATCGCCGACACGAGCGCACAAGCCCCCGATTGCAACCTCGAGCGCGACGGCCTGACGACGGTGACGAACATCACCCTCGCGGGCTTGACCCCTCGCGAAGAGCTGGTGATTCGGAAGCGCTTCGGGATCGGTGAAGAGCGCAACCACACGCTCGAAGAGGTCGGCAAAGAGTTCAACCTGACCCGCGAGCGAATCCGCCAGATCGAAGCCAAAGCGCTGCGCAAGCTTCGAAATCCGAACCGCAATTGCGCCCTCGCCGCCTTTCTCGAGAACTGAGTCCACCGCGAACGAGTCCGCTGCGGTATAATCTCGCCCCGTGAGATCGAACAAACCCCAGAGCCGCCTTCTCGTGCGGGGCTCGGTGCTGTACCACGACTTCGTCTTCCGCCGCCGCAACCGCTGGTACCACTGGGTCGCTGGCCTCGGGCTGTGGTTGCTGAGCTGGCTCTATCGCGCCGCCCTGGTGTTGCGCCGAAGCTGGCCCGAGCCGGCGGTGCGCGTTCCCTGTCGCGTGATCTCCGTCGGCAATCTCGTCATCGGCGGGAGTGGCAAAACCCCCGTCGTCGGCTGGCTCGCGCGGGCGCTGCGCGAGAGGGGCCTCACGACAGCGGTGCTCTGTCGCGGCCACGGCGGGGCGTGGGTCCATCAGGCTCGCGTCTTCCACGACGGCGTCGAGATGCACGGCAGCGCGACTGACGGCGGCGACGAGGCGGCGATGCTCGCCACGCGCCTCGCCGGCCTCGGGATCCCGATCCTCGTCGGTCGCCGCCGCGCGGACACGGCGCGATTGGCCTGCGAACGCTTTCACCCCGACGTGCTGCTCATCGATGACGGCCTGCAGCACGGCTCGCTCGAGAAGGACTACGAGATCGTCACCTTCAACGGAAGCAACCCGATCGGCGTCGGTCAGGTGCTCCCCTTCGGACCGCTGCGCGAGCCGACGTCGGCGCTGGAGCGCTGTCAT
>JAGQJP010000052.1 GCA_020430585.1 Myxococcales bacterium
CGAGGGCGAATGTCAAACGGCGCGCGCGATCCGAGACCCGCTGTAGATCCTTTTCGCGGCTCGGACGTAGAACTCGATATCGCGATCGATCCGTCGTCGTAACCGCCTGCCAGGAGAGGGGAAATGGCAATCTTCAAACTATTGGCTCTGTTGACCGCGCTCTTCCACTTCGTGCTGATGTCGCCGACCACCGTCGCGCCGACCTCGAAGAAGGGCACCTCGGGGGCGGTGACACACCGCAGCGAGGGCGGAAAGACGGTCAAGGCCAAAATCGCCGTTTCCCAGCGCTACGTCTCGGTGGACGCGTCGAATCCGCTCTACGTCAACGTCGTCCTCGACGGGATCAAGGCCCAGACGCTCAAGCCCTTACCCCTCAACCTCGCGTTGGTGATCGATCGCTCGGGCTCGATGGCTGGCCAGAAGCTGATCGACGCGAAGAAGGCGGCCCTCGGCATGATCGCCCGGCTACGCACCGGCGACCGACTGGCGATCGTGACCTACTCGACGTACACCCGCGTGGTCTGGCCCTCCTCGGAGGTCAACGACTTCACGAGAGAGCAAGCGCGCGACGCCGTGTTCCGCATTCGCGCCTCGGGCTCGACGAACCTCAGCGGTGGCCTGCAGCGCGGCGCGAGCGAGGTGATTCGCAACCTGCGCACGCAGCAGGTCAACCGCGTCTTGTTGATCTCGGACGGGCTCGCCAACGTCGGGATCACCTCGCCTCGCGCCCTCAACTCCTTCGCCCGCGACTTCTTGCAGCGCGGGATCTCGATCACCACGATCGGCGTCGGCACCGACTACAGCGAGACCGTGATGACGGGGATCGCCAACGCCGGCGGCGGAAACTACTACTACGTCAACGACTCGCGGCAGCTCGCGGGGATCTTTCAGAAAGAGCTCGTCGAGATGGCGACCACCGTGGCCCAGAACGTCACGGTCGAGTTGACGCTCAGGCCGGGCGTGCGCTTGACGCAGGTCTTCGGCTACCACTTCAAACAGGAAGGCGACACCGTGATCGTCCCGCTCGCCGAGCTCTTCAGTGGGCAGCACCGCGACATTCTCGCCGAGCTTCAGCTCCCCGCGCGAGAAAAGGGTCTGCACCCCGTCGTCGACGTGCGGCTCTCGTTCCGCAATAGCCAAAACGGAAAGACCGAGGCGTTCAAGACCACCCTCGGGGTCGAATCGACCAACGACGATCGGCTGATCCGCCAGGGGCGCGACGACGACGTCTGGCTGCGGGTCGAAGAGCTGCGGGTCGCGCAGACCGTCAAACGGGCGATGCACCTCTACTCCTTCGGCCGCGACAAAGAGGCCGATCGGCTGCTCGGCGACAGCTTGCGCCGAACCGAAAAACTGCGCAGCCGGCATCCCGGATCGCGGGGCCTGGGCAATGGGCTGACCCTTCTGCGTCGCGTGCGCAAGAAGATGAAGACGGCCAAGACCGCACCAAAACGCGCCGACGTGCTCAAAGACGCCGACTTCGGCCGCTACAAGCTGAGCCGTTGAGGCTCGGGCGCTTTCCGACCGACGATCTGGCCCCACCGACCTTGCCCCCGACGCGCACCTCGTCCATAATTCGGCTGAACCGCGGAGGTCGATCATGCGTTGTCTGGTAACGGGCGCGGCGGGATACATCGGCAGCGTCGCCTGCTCGATGCTGCTCGAAGAGGGCCATCACGTCGTCGCCCTCGACAATTTGGAGACGGGCCACCGGGCGCGCGTTCCATCGGGCGCGCGACTGGTCGAGGCGGATGTCCGCGATCAGGCTGCGCTCGAAGCCGTGTTGGGCGACGAGGCGATCGAGGCGGTGCTCCATTTTGCGGCGCTGATCCAGGTCGGCGAGTCGATGGACCAGCCATCGCGCTACATCTCGACCAACGTCGGCGGTGTCGCTGCATTGCTCGCCGCGATGGAGCGGGCGTCGGTACGGCGCCTCGTCTACAGCTCGACCTGCGCGGTCTACGGCACGCCGCAGCAAGTCCCGATCGACGAGTCGGCGCCGCTCGCGCCGATCTCGGTCTACGGCTCGACCAAACGGATCGGCGAGGAGCTGATCGCCTGGTATTGCGCGACTCGCGGGTTCTCGGCGATCGCCCTGCGTTACTTCAACGTCGGAGGCGCCTGCGGCTCCCTCGGAGAGTGCCACGAGCCCGAGACCCACCTGATCCCCCTCGTCCTTCAGGCGGCGGCGGGCGAGCGTCCGCACCTGGCGATCTTCGGTACCGACTACCCGACGCCCGACGGGACGTGCATCCGCGACTACCTCCACGTCCAGGATCTCGTCGACGCGCATCTTCTCGCCCTCGCCCGACTCGACGAGGATCCGGGCCGATATCTCCCGCTCAACCTCGGAACGGGGCACGGCTACTCGGTGCGCGAGGTCGTGGAGATGGTCGAGAGCGTGACGGGCCGGTCGGTTCCGCTCGTCGAATCACCGCGCCGCCCGGGCGACCCAGAGCGCCTCGTCGCCTCTAGTGAGGCAGCACATCGCCACCTCGAATGGACGCCAAAGCAGACGTTGCGCTCGATCGTCGAGTCGCAATGGAGCTTCTCGCAGCGCTGAGCCCCGCTCCCCCCAGCCCGACAAGCTGTCATCCGCAGAGAGGAAAATCGCCGAAAAAGTTGACACGATCATGTATGGTCATATAGTGTAACGTAGTTTGACGTAACGCAACGTTACGCAGGAGCCCGATATGAAAGGACAACGCACCGTCACCCGTTCGAGCAAACGCGCCCGCCGCGACCGACCGAAGATGCAATCGAGCCATCGCGGACGAAGCGGAATGACCTGCTCGCACCGCAATCTGCAGAGCTTGCTGGACGCCGTGTCTCGACGCACACCAGGGTCGCACGACGAGTCGTGAGCCGCGGACACTTCATCGGTCTGAACCACCACCGCCTGATGCTCGCCGACGAGCATCGCATGGAGACGTACTCCCGAGCGATCGCCGATTCGATTCAGCCGGGACAGACCGTTCTCGACCTCGGCACGGGCACGGGAGTCCTCGCTTGCTGGGCCGCCAAGCGTGGCGCCCGCGTCTACGCCGTCGAACCACATGAGATCATTCACGTCGCCC
>JAGQJP010000497.1 GCA_020430585.1 Myxococcales bacterium
CACGGCCAGGCGCGCCAGCTCCCGGGCGAGATCGAGGCGACCGTAGGAGGCGACGAGGGAGACGACCTGTTGCGGCCCGCTGAGCCCGAGGGTGAAGTAGACCCGGCGTCTCCAATAGCGGTATCGCGTGTAGCGGCTGTAGAAGCCATAACGACGCGGAGAATGGCTCTCTCGGCGCAGGATCAGCGAACGCAGGAGCGGCATCGCGCTCTCGAACTTGCCCTCGGAGAGCAAGACCTGTGCGCGAAACAGCCGGGCATCGTGCGTCGTGTACTTGCGGAGTTGCTCCTGCGCGCGCCGCAGCTTCTCGGCGTCATAGAAACGCTGGTAGTAGGCGACGACGAGCTTGTAGGCCTGTTGTTTGTCGCGCTGAGAGAGCACGAGCTGATTGACCACACTGTCCAGCTCGTTGCGCCGGCCGAGGGTGGAGTAGATATCGTGCAGCTCGATCAGCACCTGCTGTAGCTGCGTGAAACGGGGCACATCGAAGGTTTTGAGCAACAGGCGCCGTGCGCGATCGAGCTCGCCGATTCGGCGGAAGAAGCGGGCCGCCGCGAGAAGGCCGTTCTTGTCGAGCCGTGCGTACTCGAGATAGCTCTGCTTCGCATCATCGATCTGGCCATTCTCGGCGTAGAGTTGCGCCAGGTCGCGAAGGTGGGTCGCGCGCTTGGGATTCAACAGGCGCAGGTGGTTCAACAGCTCGATCGCCAGGTCGAGTCGGCGGAGCGTGCGAAATTCGCCGACGACGCTGCTCAGACTGCGCCCGAGCGAGAGCTGAGTGGTCAGCGCGTCGCCGATGTCCCGTTTGGCTTTGACGGCGTCACCGAGGCGCGCGTAGAGCGTTCCTCTGAGCAAGAGCCAGCGCGCCTCGCTCGGGTTCGCCTTGAGCACTTTGTCGGCGATCAGCAGGGCATCGCGAAACATTCCGCGCCGCATCAGGACACGAAGTCCCATTTCGGCGTAGCGCAACCCCGCATGGCTGCCCCAGCTGGAGACGTCGGTCAGGTTGCGCAGGATCGCCATCCCCTTCGCCGTCTGACCGTCTTGTAAGTAGAACTGCCCGAGATAGAAGGCGTATTCAGCATCCTTCGGCTTCTTGAGGCGCGCTTTCTCGAGGATCGCGATCGCCCGTTCGAATAGGCCGAACTCCGCCAGGAGCTTGGCGATGTCGCGATGCGGGCGATAGTAGCGCGAACGGCTGTGGCGCTCGATGTAGGCGCTGACCAGCTTCGGGATTCGATCGGTCATCCCCGTGCGGATGTAGATGTCGAGGATCGTCCGGTAGACGTAACGGCTCGAGCCGTACTTCTGCTTGTAGAGCTGCTCGTAGTACTTGATCGCCTTCTTGAGATAGTTCGCCCGAAAGAATATCCCGCCGATCGACGAAAAGTAGTAGTAGCTGCGGTAGCGCGAGGCGAGCGCCGCGTCGAACGCTTTTTCGGCACGGTCGGGCTGCGCGATCGCGACATAGCAGCGCCCGAGATTCATGAACATCCGATGCAGGCTGCTGGTGTAGTGCGACTTCTTGGACAGGCGCTCGTCCTTGGTCGGCTCGACGATCCCCTTCTGCAGCCCCTTGGTGTCGGCGCCCGAGAGGCGGTAGGCGTAGACCGCGAGATCGCAGAACTGACTCGAGGAGAGGGTGTTGCCGAACCGAAACATCTCGTTCGAATCGGGCTCGTTCTGCGCGAGGTATCGTCGGTAGTGCGCCTCGGCGTCGGCCACGCGGCCCTGGCGCCGCAGGTAGTCACCGAGCTCGCGGTGCAATCCCGGCGCGGAGACCTTCTTGAGCAGCAGCTTCGAGGGCAGATCGCGGATCAGCTGCAGCGCCTGCGATGTCAGCTTGGCGTCGGCGAAGAGCGAGGCGACGCGGATTCGCTCGTCGGCGGAGCCTCCGCTCAGCTTGAGGTACTGTCGCATGAAGCGCAGCGCTTGCGTGCCGTCGCGTCGGTCGAGAAAACGGCGTCCGATTTGCAAATAGAACGCCTTCTTGTTCGGGTGGTACTGGGCTAATTGCTCGAAGAGCTCGGCTTGCAGGCTCTGCAGCCCGGACCGATCGTCGAGGTGGGCGCAGAGCTTCTCGAGCGCTTTGCGCTTGTCGCTCGTGGTCAGCGCGAGGTAGCCGCGATAGTGAACCGCCGCGCGGCTGAGGTTTCGCAGCGGCTGCACCGAGTAGAGGTCTCCGAGGAGCAGGTGGCCCTGTCGCGCGTTGGCGTCGCGCTCGGCGCTGACGAGCTGACCGAGGTAGCGCAGGGCGGGTCGGTTGTCGTGGAGCTCGAGGTAGAAGCGGCCGATCGCGAGAAGCGCCGAGGAGCGGGAGTTCTTCGTCAGATTCCGAAGAAAACCATCGACTTCGGTCGTCTCTTTCGAGAACTCTCCCTCGAGGCGATAGACATAGGCCCGCAGCAACATCGACTCGAGATCACCCTTGGATCGCATGCCCGCGCGGTACAGCTTCATCGCGTCGTCCCGCTCTTGAAGCTCCATGAGCAGGTCGCCGGCGTCGCGGTACGATCTGGCGTTCTTGTTCTGGGACGCGAGCCAGCGGTTGATCGCCTGATCGCGTCGCGAGCGGTCACCCGCGAGCTGCTGCAGTCGGGCGATGCCGAGCAGGGCGCGCCAGTACGGAGGCGTCGCCTTCAGCGCCTGTTCGAAGTACTCCAGCGCCCGTTTCGAGTCCCCGACCTCGCGATAGAGCTCTCCGACGGCGCTGCGAACCCAACCGGGTCGCGGATGCTTGGTGATCAGCTCATCGAGCATCGCCTGCATGCGCACCGAGGAGCCGTCGCTGCTTCGCTGCCTGGCGTAGATCAACAGCAGGCGGAAGGGGGCGGCGTCATCCGGTTCGAGCTCGATCGCCTTGTGAAAGAGCGACGCAGCTTGGGTGTACATCCTCTTTTGGATCATCGTGCTGGCGAGGCGCAGCGCGAGTCGCGCTCGGCTCGACTTTCCCGAGCGCTTCAGCCAACTCTCGTAGGCGCTGAGAGCCTCTCGGTTCTTCCCTGCGGCCAGCAACAGATCGCCGAGCTGGCGGTGGAATCGCGGAGGCGCGTGGGGGTGTCGTTTCAGGTAGTCCTGCAAGCGCTCGATCCCCTCGGCGCTGTGTCCGTAGTCCCGCAACAGGGTGAGCAGGCGCTCGACCCGGGCGACGTTCTCGCTCGGAACGCCGGTGAAGCGATCGAAGTGTTTGTGCGCTTCTCTCTTGGAGCCCCGGGCGAGGAGCGCGATGCCGAGCCAGAGCTGCAGCTCGGCGGATTTTAGGCCGAGCGCGTCGGCGCGCTTGAGATCGGCCATCGCCTTCTCGAGCGCCTTCTTGTCGGTGCTGTGGGGGCGGATCTGACGTCGGGCGCGCTGAAAGTGGACCTCGGCGAGGATCAGCCGATCCGAGGCGTCGAGCTTTCCCTGCAGGAGCCTGAGCTGATCGATCACCTGAATCGCGCGTTCGAACTGTCGGTAACGTCGGAAGCGCTCGGCGACCGAGCGCAAGAGCTTGGCGTAGGGTTTGACGAGAGCCTGCCGCTTGGTCGGATCGAGCTCGAGGACGCGCTGGAAGTCTTGCCACGCGCTCATCCGCAAACCGAGGTGTTGAGCCGTAAGCCCGCGGTGCATCAGGATCTCGGCGTTCTTCGGGCTGGCCTGATGGGCGCGATCGAAGTAGTTCAGCGCGACGCGATGCTGGTTCATTCGGGCGAAGCCGAGACCGAGCTGGTAGAGGACGCTCGCGTTGGTCGGCGATTTTTGTAGCTCGCCGAGCAGTCGGATGCGCTCCTTGTGGAACGCGTCGCTCGTGGGCTCGAGGGTTTCGATGCGATAGCGCGTCGCGCAGCCGAGGGCGACGAGCGCTGCCAGTGCGACGATGACGACGCGCAGGCCGAGGGACTTACCCATCCGACGGACCTCCTTGCTCTAGAGTCCGTACATGATAACACAGAGGCGCGAAAAATGTTTCCGGCCCCGCCTAGTCGAGCTTGTCGGCGAGGTCGAGGGCGGAGTAGGTCAAGATCAGGTCGGCGCCCGCGCGCTTGATCGCGGTCAGCACCTCGAGGGCGACGCGATCGGCGTCGATCCAGCCGTTTGCGCCAGCGGCCTTGATCATCGAGTACTCTCCGCTCACGCAGTAGGCGGCGACCGGGTGGTCGAACGCTTCGCGCACGCCGCGGATCACGTCGAGATAGGGCAGCGCGGGCTTGACCATCAGAATGTCAGCGCCCTCTTCGGCGTCGAGGCGCGCTTCGCGCATCGCTTCGCGCGTGTTCGCCGGGTCCATCTGGTAGCTGCGTCGGTCGCCGAACTGGGGCGCCGACTCGGCGGCTTCGCGAAAGGGGCCGTAGAAGCCGCTGGCGTACTTGACCGCGTAGCTCATGATCGGCACCTCGGCGTGCCCCTTCTCGTCGAGGAGCCTGCGGATCGCCCCGACGCGGCCGTCCATCATGTCCGACGGGGCGACCATGTCCGCGCCCGCTTCGGCGTGGCTGAGGGCCTGGCGCGCGAGGAGCTCGAGGGTCGGGTCGTTCGCCACGTCGCCGTCGACGATCACGCCGCAATGGCCGTGGGAGGTGTACTCGCAGAGGCAGACGTCGGTGATCACGAAGAGCCCGGGCACGCTGGACTTCAGCGCTTCGACGGCGCGCTGGACGATCCCGTGGGGATCGAGGGAGATCTTCCCCGTCGGATCCTTCGTCTCGGGAATCCCGAAGAGGATCACCGCCGGAATCCCCACGCCGTGGACCCGTTTGCAGGCCTCGACCAGGGTGTCGACGGAGTAGCGATTCTGCCCGGGCATCGCGTGGATCGGCTGGGTCACCCCGCTGCCGGGCTCGACGAACATCGGGTAGATCAAATCGGCCCGTCGCACGTGGGTTTCGCGCACCATCGAGCGCAGAACATCGCTCTTTCGGAGTCGTCGTGGTCGTTGCGTAGGGAATGGCATGCTTACCTCCTCGAAGGGTGAGCGAGTAAGGCCTCGATCAGGCCGTCAATCGTGTGCTCTTGCGGTACGATCGCCGCGCGCCGGCCTTGTTCTTCGAGGGCTCGAGCGGTGATCGGTCCGATGCAGGCGAACTGAAGTGCCTCGGGCAGTGGTGCCGAGCCGACCAGCTCGAAAAATGCCTGGACCGCGGAAGCCGAGGTGAAGATCACGAGGTCGACGGCGCGCGAGCTGAGCGCGTCGCGCAGCGGTTCGCGGGACGCTTCGGCGAGACAGGTTCGGTAGACCGTCACGACGTCGAGGTCGGCGCCGCGGGCGCGCAGCGCCTCAGGCAGAAGCTCACGCGCCTCCTCGGCGCGTGGAAAGAGGATCCGCTGGCCTGTCAGCGTGGCGGGCAGCGCTTCGAGCAGCCCCTCGGCGACGAATCGCGTCGGCACGAGGTCGGCCCGACGAGCGCATCGCTCGAGGGCGCGCGCCGTCGCGGTTCCGATCACCGCGATCTTCGGTGGGTAGCTCCAGTCGAGGGCGAGCTCACGTAGGCGCCGATCGACGCGCCGGACGGCGTTGGCGCTGGTGAAGATCATCCAGTCGTAGCCCGCGAGATCGCGCAGCGCGCGGTCCATCGGTTCGCTCTCGGCGGGCGCGCCGATCGCGATCAGCGGAATCGCGAGCGCTGTCGCGCCGTGCTCGCCCAGTCGATCGAGGGTCGTGCGAACGTCGTCGGCCGGGCGGGTGAGCAGAATCGTCAGACCGCGTAGACGGTCGTCAGCCATTGCCCGACTCCAAGAATCGCCCAGCGCCCGCGGCGAGCAGGCGTTCAGCGAGTGTTTCGCCCGCAGCAGATGCGTTCTCGGCCGCCGCTTCGAGCTCGTCGCGCACGATCTCTCGGCCGTCTGGTGAGCCGACGAGCGCAGCGACGTGCATCCTTGGGCCATCGATGGTTGCGTGTGCCGCAAAGGGCAGCTTGCAAGAGCCTTCGAGGCGGGCGAGCACGCGTCGCTCGGCGGTGAGCGCGAGCCCGCTGGTGGGGTGGTGCAGCGCCTGGCAGATCGCGGCGAGGGCGGTGTCGGACTCGCGGATCTCGATCCCGATCGCGCCCTGTCCCGCCGCGGGTAAGAGGCGTTCGGTCGGCAGCCACTCGCTGATTCGATCGCCGAGCCCGAGGCGTTTGAGACCAGCGCCGGCGAGGATGATCGCGTCCAGGCGCTGCTCCTCGTCGTGCAGCTTGCGCAGCCGCGTGTCGACGTTGCCGCGAAGCGGGACGATTTCGAGATCCGGTCGCCAGTGCTTGAGTTGGCATTGACGGCGCAGACTGCCCGTTCCGACGCGGGCGCCCGCGGGTAGCTCGGCGAGGCCGCGTCCGTTCGCGGTGATCAGCGCATCGCGCGGATCCTCGCGCTCGAGGATCGCGGTGATCGTCAGCCCTGGCGGCAGCTCGGCGGGCACGTCCTTCATGCTGTGGACGGCGAGATCGACGCGCGAGCCGAGGAGGGCGTCTTCGATCTCTTTGAGGAAGAGGCCCTTTCCGCCGATTTCGGCGAGGGGTTTGTCCAGCACGCGGTCGCCCGTGGTCTTGATCGTGACGGTGACGATCTCCTCGTTTGGCGCGACGCGCCGCAGGAGGGCTTCGACATGAGCGGCTTGCCAGAGGGCGAGCTGGCTTCCGCGAGTTCCAATTCGAATCATGAGGCGGACCCTATCACGTCGGGCGGTTGTTGCCAAGCGAGCGAGCTACTCTTCGAACTCGATGCGCAGGCGCGGTTGCGAACAGGCGGCGAGCACTTTGACGATCTCTTTCGAGGTGACGCCGGGTATCGGTTCGGTCGAGCTCGCTAGCCGCAGGATCACGTCGCTGACCGAGAGGACGCCGAGGGGGCGTAGGTCGGCGTCGACGACGGGGAGGCGGCGGACCTGGAAGTCGGTCATCAGCTCGAGGGCGCGCGAGACGCTCTCGTCGGGGCCGATCGTCACCAACATCGAGGACATCGATTGCCAGACCTCGAGGTGCGCCAGCTGGGAATGGTTCAGAAACGCCGCCATCGCGATGTCCCGATCGGTGATCATTCCCTCGACGCGACCATGGTGATCGACGACGGGAACCGCGCCGATGTCGAAGTCCCACATCAGTCGGGCGGCATCCTTGAGCGTGTGGTCTCGGGGGATCGTCTGGACTGGTTTGGTGATCAGCTCTCGAACCTTCATCCTGCACCTTCCTCGGCGAACTGCGCCGGCTCGCGTGTCCGATTATATCAATCGACGGGCAAAGGGCAATCCTCGTCACGCCTGTACCGCGCGGCGCATCTGGTTGCGGTTCGTTGCGAGCGAGCGTATGATCGTCGGCCTATGGAGGCGCTGATGGTTCGAGCGACGATGGTGTTGGTGTTGGCCCTGTTGGGGATCGCGTCGATGAGTGCGTGCAGCAAGAAGGCGAAGACGGCAGAGCCGACGAAGAAGACGATGCCCAAGGAGCGGCGGGAGCGGATCGCCATGCGTCGCAAGGTCGTCGGCTTGATCGACAAGGGCAAGATCGACGAGGCTGAGCGCGAATTGCGGGCATTCTTGAAGCGGCGTCCCGACGTGCCAGGGGCCTGGAATGCGCTGGGCCACGTGCGTGAGCTGCGTCACGACGACCGAGGCGCGAAGGGCGCCTACCAGCGCGCCCATCTGCTGCGGCCGAAGCGCTCGATCTTCTCGATTCGCCTGGCCCGCGTCTGCTATCGTATCGACGATCATCGCTGCGCCTTGGGGACGATCGAAGAGATGATGCCGAACGACCACGTCAGCGCGACGCAGATGCTAGCCCTGGTGACGAGCCCGGCGCTCGAGTTCCTCGAGCCCGCGCCGAGCCCGACGCCGAGCAAGGCCGATCGTTTGACCGAGATGGCGCTCGGGGCGATGAAGCGGTTGAAGTACAAAGAGGCGCATCGCCTCTTCGTTCAGGCCTTCGAGGCGGACAAGACGGGGCTCGTGACGCTCCACAACGCGGCGGTCTATTACGGCAAGCAGGGCAACTATGGGGCGGCGATGGTCTACGCGCGGCGGGCGATCGACCTGGTGGTCAAGGGTACGACGAAGCCTCGGGACAAGCGCGAGAAGGCGGCGATCTACCTGATGCGCGCGATCGTGCTGCACCGCTTCGGCAAGCACAAACAGGCGAAGGTCGCCTATCTCAACGTGCTGGAGATCGATCCCAGCTCGAGCGACGCCCTCTTCGGTCTGGCGGTGATGATGTGGCGTCTCGCCGAGCCGAGCGGCATTCCGACGCTGAAGGCGCGGCTGAAAAAGCAGGCGCCGAAGCTCGCCGCACGATTGGAGCTGGTCCTCGCCTTTCGCGGCAGCTTGAAGCCGTTCGAGCACCAACACTGAGCTCGAAGATCGCCTCGGCGACCGGAGGTCTATGAGCAGACGCATCTTGGAGGCGCTCAGCGCCCGCGGTTTCACGATCGCCTCGGGGCTGTCGGACGTCGAGCTGGAGGCTCTCGAGCGACGCTA
>JAGQJP010000498.1 GCA_020430585.1 Myxococcales bacterium
AACGTAGCGTGTCGCCGCTCTGCAGGCCGATCGCGCGGTAGATGCTGTTGTAGCTGACCCAGGAGAGCTTCAGCCCGTTGAAGCGGCCGCTCCGATAGGTCGGCACCACGCGCGCCTGGCGCGTCACGTCGGAGAGATCTTCGAGGTTCTGCTTCACCATATTGCGGTCGATGGTGTACGTGAAGGCGCCTGTCTTTCGCACCTTCGAGCTGTAGTTGATGCGTTTGAATCGGTTCACGCGCGGCGTGAACGGTCGACGACCCGGGCGCCGATAGGGGCTGCGTTTGAGCGTGCGGTTGAGCGGCAGCTTCTTCTTTCCGTCCGTTCCGTCATCGTTCATCACGATGTACTTGAGCCGATTGTTGCCCTCGTCGACCTGGATGAACTTGGCGTAGATCGCGACGACCGTCGCTTTGGTCGTCCCGAGCTTCGAACCGATCGCGACCGAGGTGTACTCGGCGTTGATGTCGACGATCGCCGACGAGAGCTCGGGTCGTTCGTCGACGACCATCGTGCCGATCAGCTTGACGTTCAGGTCACTGAGCTGCGGCTCCTCGTCGTCTTTCTTCTTCGGGTCGATCGGACCGGTCGGCGTCTTGGGCTGGTCCTCTGCCACCTTGGCGAAGATCGGCCAGACCGAGAGGTTGTTCGCGTAGTCCAGCGCGTCGTTGTCGCGGCGCTTGGGCAGCGCCGCCTTTTTCTTGGGCAAGGTGACGGAGGGATACGGAAGCGCACGGCTCGCGATGAATCCATTGACCACGTCTGCTGCAACGTAGGCCGCGGCGGCGAGTACGAGCAAGTTGAAGACCCAGAAGTGCTTTTTTACAAGGCGTTCCATCACACAATCAGCCGCAGCAAAGTTCGTGCCACTATACTCTCGCGGTCGAGGGATCTCAACCGCTTCCTTCAACAACCTTGAGTCGCTACGGATTCCGCCCAAAGCGGCTCGCGGCGAGGGTCCCTGGGCGCCGCTGTGGCGCCTCGATTGATCGCAAGGGAGGGACAATTTGTCAAATTGGAAATCGGAGGGGGCGGACGATTGACAAAATGTCAATCCGACTGATCGGCGTCCTCCTCGCGGGTTCCGAGCTTGCGATAGATCGTGCGCGTCGCGATGCCCAAGAGCTGCGCGGCGAGTCGCTTGTCGTTGCGCGTCATCTTCAACGTCTCTTCGATCACCCGCATCTCGATCTCTGCAAGGGGTGTGCCGAGATCGATCGTCAGGCGCCGAACGCGCTCGGGACCTCCCAGGAAGCGCGCAGGGATCTCTTCGGGGCCGATTACGTCGGACTTCGAGAGCACCACAGCGCGCTCGATCGTGTTCTCCAGCTCTCGCACGTTCCCCGGCCAGTCGTAGTCGATCAATAGCTCCATCGCCTCTTTGCTGATCCCGCGAATCGTCTTGTTGTTCTTCTGGGCGTAGCGTTTGAGGAAGTGGTGGCACAACAGGGGAACGTCGTCGGCGCGCTCTCGGAGCGGCGGCAGGGTGATCGCGATCACGTTCAGGCGATAGAAGAGGTCGTCGCGAAACCGGCCGCGACGCACTTCCTGGGCGAGATCGCGGTTCGAGGCCGCGACGATGCGCAGGTCGACCCGCAGGGTTTGCGTCCCCCCGAGACGCTCGAAGGCCGCCTCCTGCAGGACGCGCAAGAGCTTGACTTGCAATTGGGGCGACATCTCGCCGATCTCGTCGAGGAAGAGGGTGCCGCCGTCGGCGAGCTTGAAGCGGCCCTCTTTTCGGGCGACAGCACCCGTGAAGGCACCACGTTCGTAGCCGAAGAGCTCCGATTCGAGGATCCCCTCGGGGATCGCCGCGCAGTTGACCGCGATGAAGGGCGCCTTGCTCCGCGGGGAGTGGTGGTGTATCGCGCGCGCCACGAGCTCTTTTCCCGTCCCGCTCTCGCCCTGGAGCAACACGGTAGCGGAGCTCGGTGCGACCTGGCGAACCATCTCGAGTGTGCGTTTCATCGGCGCGCTGTTGCCGATCAGCTCGCTTCCCTTGCGGATCCGCTCGAGCTCTTCACGGAGGGTTCGGTTTTCGACGATCAGATTCTGCTTCTCGAGAGCGCGCCGCACACCCTTGACGATTTGAATGCGCTTGAAAGGCTTGGTGACGAAGTCGTAGGCGCCCTCTTTCATCGCCTGTACAGCGATCTCGACGGTGCCGTAGGCCGTCATCAGGATCACCTCGCTCTCGGGCGAGAGGGTCTTGGTCGCCTTGAGCAGGTCGATTCCGTTCATCCCGGGCATCATGACGTCGGCGAGGACGACGTCGATGCGGTTGCGGCGGATCTGGTCGAGGGCCGCCTCGGCGCTCTCGACGCAGATCGTCTGGATCCGTTCGCGCTCGAAGACCTTCTGCAGCGAGCTCAAGTTGGCTCGGTCGTCGTCGACGATCAACAGGGTCGTCGCAAAATCCATCGGCTGGTCATCCCTTCACGCGTCGTCTGGCGAACACGTCGAGTCGCTCTGCGCCGAAACGAACCTCTCGGGGTGTCGAGATCGTTCATCTTTTCGTTGGGCGCAAAAAAAATTCTTTCCGCCATCTCACGGGGTCGTATTACTCGACCTATAGAACCGTGGAACCGAAGCATTCGGCAGTGTCAAATTGTCTTCGGTTTGTGACAAAATGGCAAGTTGGGACGATCGTGAACGGCGAACCTAGGCGGGGCGCCGGCTTCCGATCGGCGGGCAGCTTTGGGAGGTCTCGAGTATGAGAACTGCATCGATCGTGGCGTTGCTGACTGTTGGCCTGTTGGCTGGCGGCGCGCTCAATTCGGGTTGCGAATCGTTTCACCGCGTCGGCCCGCACACGGGCTATGGCGATCTGTACTGCGACTATTATGCGTGTTATGTCTGCGATGCGTTCGCTTGCGATCCATACTACTGCTATAGCACGTCGGAGTGTCCGTCGGGCTACAGCTGTGGGTCCGAAGGTATCTGTGTGGCCCAGCCGACCACGGGTCCGGTCGTGACGAGCGGATGCAACAGCGATCGCGACTGCGGAACAGGCGGTGTCTGCACGGCCAGCCACAGCTGCTACTTCCCTTCGCCGACCTCGGGCTGCACCAAGAACGCCGACTGCAGCTTCAATCAGGTCTGCACGTCGAGCGGCGCCTGCAAGGCGACGACGAGCCCGATCTCCTGCGCGAAGAACTGCGACTGTCCGAAGCAGATGGTCTGCGGTACCGACAAGACCTGTCAAGCCCCGCCGAGCGTTCTCTCCGGCGTCTGTACCACCGACTGCGATTGTGTCTCCGGCGACAGCTGTGTCGACGGTGCCTGCACCAAAGCTGGGACCAACCCGCAACCGACGACCTGTACGGCCGACAAGGACTGTGGCGCGGGCAAGAGCTGCGTGAGCGGTACGTGTAAAGAGACGACGACCCAGCCCAAGTCCTGCACCGCCGACACCGATTGCGATGAAGGACAAACCTGCGTCGAGAAGGTCTGCACGACGACCACCACCCAACCCAAATCCTGCGTCGCCGATACCGACTGCGACGCCGGCCAGACCTGCGTCGAGAAGGTCTGTACGGCGACGACCCAGCCCAAGTCCTGCGAGGCCGATACCGATTGTGACGCCGGACAGACCTGTGTCGACAAGGTCTGCAAAGAGTCGACGACGCAACCGAAGTCTTGCAAGGTGGCCACTGACTGCACGGACAAAGAGACCTGTATCGACGGGACCTGCCAGCCCGGCACGGCGCCGTTGCCCTATCGTCCCGAGAATGGGTGCCAGATCAACGCCGACTGCGGCACGGACGGTGTCTGCATCAACGCTGGCTGCTTCTACGCCTGTCAAACCGATGGCAAGTGTCCACAAGGCCAGAGCTGCAAAGACAACCTCTGCGTCCCGGACGAGACGGCGGGCCAGTGCAAATACACCAGTGATTGTCAAGGTACCGGGACCCTGCTCTGCATCAACGGTAGCTGTTTCACGGGGTGCCAGGCGAACACCGATTGCCTCGAGCATGAGGTCTGCGAGAACAACGTTTGTAAGGCCGATACCAAGCCCGTGGCGCAGTGCGAGAAGAACGACCAGTGCGGTGACGGAGAGAGTTGCGTGAACGGTCGCTGCCACAAGCCTTGCGCCGACCACAGCGAGTGCGACGAGGGCTACCTCTGCTACTACGGCTTCTGCGTCCAGCGCACCTTCTGCTTCACCAACGCGGAGTGCGAGAACGGCGAATCCTGCATCGACGGCAAGTGCCAAGCGCTCTGATTCTTCCTGACCCGACGCTCCGGCCTTTCGTCTCCCAACGCTGGCGGGACGGATGAGGACGCGAGGAGTTGCGGTGAAGCTACCCGACCCGATCTCGAGCGCCGCGCTCGGCGGCAACTCCATTCTCAAAGAGCAACTGAACAAGATCTATCTCGTCGCCGCGGGCGATGGAGCGCTGATCGATGCGGGGTACGTCACCGCTGAGAATCGGCGTGCCCTGCAGACGCTCTACGATCGGTTCCCCTTCGCCCACGTCTTCTTGACGCACGGCCATCGAGACCATGCCGAGGCGGCAGCCTGGGTCGCCGAGACCTTCGATTGCACGGTCCACATCCATCCGAACGAGACGCTCGTTGGGGCGGCGGTCGATCCGAGCCGCCTGCGTCGCGATCTACTCGATGGTGCGCGCTTCGTCTTCGGCGAGCTCACGCTCGTGGTCCTCCACACCCCAGGACACACGCCCGGACACTGTGTCTTTCATCTCGAGCCTCTCGAGCTGCTCTTTTCTGGCGATCTGGTTCTGGGCGAGGGGACGACCTGGGTTGGGCCGCCAGACGGGAGGATGAGCGACTACCTCGCCTCTCTGCGGCGGGTGCAGCAGCTCCCACTGAGAATGATCGCCCCTGGGCACGGCCCTTTGGTCGAAGGGGGACGGGAGCGGGTCGACGAGCTGATCGCCCATCGGCTAATGCGTGAGGAGCAAGTGTTGACAGCGTTGGCGCAGGGCGCGACGGAGCTCGGGTTTCTCGTCGAGTCGGTCTACCCCGATCTCGCCGCCGAGCGAATTCCGCTGGCGCACTTGACGCTGTTGGGGCACTTGGAGAAGCTGATCGAGGAGGGCCGCGTCGCGCGGCGCGGAGCTCGCTACGAAGCGATCGACTGAGCGCTGAACGCGCTCAGAGCTTACCGATTCGCTTGAGAACGCTGATCACCTCGTCCTCTTTTTTGCCCGCCTTCATCGCCTCTTTCATCGCCTCTTGCTCGAGATTGACCTTTTTCGGTCCGAAGGTGCCGTGCTGCTCGATCGACTTGCGAATCTTGTCACGCGTACGCTTCTCGGAGATTCGGATGAAGTCGTTGACCAGGTCGTGGGGCTTGCGGGCGTAGAGCAAGGACAGCGTCAAGTGCGGGACCTGGAGATTCGGGTTGCGGACGACGGCGTAGATCGGCACGACGTTGCGGCTCTCGAAGTGGTCGAGCACATCGTAGAACATTCGCTCATCGGCGTGGTTCGGCACCTCGAGGAGGAACATCGCCTCGAGGGGCGTATCCGGCTCGAGCATCAAGCGGTTGGTGTTCGAGGCGAGCTGTTCGTCGAGCGGCTTCTTGTGTTCGTAGTCGAAGTCCACGAAATAGTTGAAGTAGGGCTTCGAGAGGTAGAGCGAGAAGTCCTCGCGGTCAATGTGGCCCTCGAGGCTCGCGTGCTCTTCGCATTTGGCGGGAATCTGGAAGAAAGCGTTGAAACGCCGTGCGATCAGGCCGTTGAACTCCGCCTCGGTCATCCGGTTGACGAACTTCTCCTTGTTCGAGACGAGGAAGACGTTGCCTGTATTCCCGCTGTCGATCGCCCAGGAGACGGGCTGGCTGATGAACTGGATCGTGTTGTCCACGTACTCCGACGGCTCGCGGTCGGCGTAGGGCAAGACGAGGATGAAGGTCGTCTTCTCCTCTTCGGGGACGTCGTCTTTCTGGGCGATCGATTCGAGGACCTTCCAGGTGATCCCCATGCCCGTGCCGCCACCCGTCGAGGTGATCACGGTGTTCCCGCGGACCATGTCTTCGAGTTGATCTTTAATGGATATGAACGCCGTCTTTCCGATCTCGGGGTTCTTTTTCGCGCCCTCCCGTTTTCCGCGGCCGGAGTGAACGACCGCGAGGATGCGCTGGGCCGCCTTCGCCTTGTTCAGCTCTGCTTCGGAAATGTTGATCACGACGTTGCTGCCACCGTCGAAGGTGGACGAGAGCTTGCTTCCAGCCCCGCCAATACCGATGAGCATTCTAGCCTCCTAGAAAATGGGATGGTTGTAGAGTGTATCCCTGATTTACCAATGTCTCGAGCGCCCGCGCCCCGTATTCGGTGATGTAGAGGTTCTTCTTGTTCCCCTCTTCGCGGATCTCGAGTAGGCAACAGACCCGCAAGGCCTCGATGTAGGCGTATACGGCCTGCTTGGTGCGCGTATGCTGTAGGTATTTCAAGTCGTCGAAGGCGTTCGTGATGTTGTAGCGCATCTTTCGGTCCTCGGCCATCGCCGACCAGTAGAGCAGGTTGACGTGGGCTTGATCGAGATTGCCCACTTGCTGATCGAAGAGTTTGGTCAACGGCTGCTCCATCGGGACCCACGATAGAACCTCGACGGATCGCTGTCAATAGGAAACTGCAATACGGTGAAGTAGATAGCACTACCCTCTACCGAACTATACTATAGTACACTGACGTTTAATACAATCGGCAATCCTCTATAAACCGCGGATTTTCATCATGAATTGGGAAGGAGGCGTGGATTTGGAGACTCGCGTCCTGCGGCTTCCGCCGCTCAGGCCCGCGCCTTCGAGCGCCGCACCCGTTTGCCGCTCCGCCACTCGATCGTCGCGGCCCGGCCGAGCCGAACCCGTCGCAACAGGAGGTCGAACAGCAGCAGCGCAACGATCAGGTAGATGAACGGAGGCCACTGAGCCTTGAACGAGAAGGTTCGCTCGGTACCCGCGTCGAAAAGACTCGCCAGCGTCGGATCGCTGCCGATCCCCCCGAGGCGACCGACCCCCGCGAGCCAGCCACGTCGCAGCCCGAAGCGGCTATATTCTTGGGGAAACGCATAGTTCACGTCGCCGCGGCTCTTGCCCAGGACCTTCCCCTCGAGCTCCGAGGTGGCGATCAGCTTATAGGGCCCAAACTCATCGAGCTTCGTCGTTCCCGAGTAGAATCCAGGGGCGACCTGTCGCAACTCGATCTCGCGCACGCCCTTGGTCGGGATCTTCTCCCCCTTCTTCCGCCGCACCACGGCCGGCGGCAGAACCTTGACCTTGACGCGCAGGCCATTCGCGAAGCGGCCCCCCTTCTCGACCGCGTCGAGCTCGATTACGAGCTGATCGCCAACGACGCGGCTCCGCAGCTCGTACCGCTCCTCCTCGCGATGCCGCACCACATCGCGGACGACCTGTCCCCAGAACTTCGCGTATTGCTTCCAGCGCAGCCACTGCGCCGACCAGCGACTCTTCAGATCGCTCGTGAAGACCACCACTTTGCCCAGGCCCTGGCGCCAGCGCACGAGCAGCGGCTCCTTGTAGCGCTCCATGAAGAGCACCACGTCGGCGTTCGGCTTCGCCCGCGCCACCGTGTAGCCCAGCAGGTACGGGGCCCGCGACATGTCGACCCCCTTGAGGATTTGCGCGCGAGAGAAGCGTGCGTTGACGATCGCCCGCAACGGCTCCTCGACCAGCGACTGGCGTGTAATCTGCGACGTCTCGTTCAGGAATATGCGCGGAATGTTGTAGGCGTCGTTCGTGAAATAGGGCGTCCCACCGCCGAGCTCGGCGATCGATGTCATCAGATCACGATCGACGTACGCTCCGACGCCGACCGTCGAGATCGTGATCCCCTCGCTGCGCATCTCCTGCACCAGCTCGGCGATCCGACCGTGGGGCGCCTTGCCGTCCGAAAGCAAGATGATGTGCTTGATCTTCGCGTTGATCCCTTGCAGATCCTCGTACGCCAAGTAGAGCGCGGGATAGATCTCGGTCCCGCCGCCGGGCTGGATGCTCGAGATCATCCGCTGAATCCGCCCCTTGTAGGCGGCGCTCTGCAACGGCACGACGCGCAAGGCGCGGGTGTCGAAGGCGATCACCCCGATCTTGCTGTCACCGCTGAGGACATTCGCCGTCGCCTTCGCCGCCTCTTTGGCGAGCTCCATCTTTCGCCCGCTCATCGACCCCGAGCGATCGATCACGAGCATCAACGCCACACTTGGCGACTTCTTCTTGCGCTGCACGTCGAAGGTCACGGGCAACAGCCGTTCCAGCAACGTCCCCGCATAGCCACCCGGCCCGAGGCCGTTCTGGCCTCCCGCGACGATCAACCCGCCCTGGCTCCGCACGTAGCGCTCGAGCGCCAGCATCTTGTTGCGCCCGATCCGCGCCGCCGGCACGTCCGAGAGGATCACCGCGTCGTATTTCTTCAGCTCGGCCAGCGTGCTCGGCAAACCATAGTGCGGTACCGCGTCTACGATCAGATTCTCGTTGCGCAGCGCCTTCACCAGATGCTCACGATGCCGAAAATCGCCCTCGACGTAGAGCACCTTCGGCTTGGAGTCGACGCGCACGCTGCGGAAGGCCACGTTGTTCGCCACGACGCGATCTGCATCCTTTTGCGCCTTGCAATCCAGGCGAAAGCGAATCTCACCGCCCTCGGTGACCTGGAGCCGCTCGAACTCCACAACCGTGATGCCCTTCTTCAGGGACACCTCCTTTTTCGCCGCGACCATCTTCAGATCGTCGCGATGGAGCACGCACGAAACCTTCGTCTCATGGGTGCTCTGCAGCTCAGCGGTGACCTTGAAGGGAACGCCGACGGCGATCCGCTCGACGTCCAGACCGCGGACCATCACCTCCCGCCGTTTCGTCTTCGACTCGATCAGCTGCACCCCGACCCGCACGCCTTGAACCCGCGCCGCCTCGACCTCGGCCATCAGATTGCCCTCGGTCTCGAGCCCATCCGAGATCACCACGATGCGATGCAAGTACCCGTCGGGCAGCACGCTCATCGCCTTACGGAAGCCCGCCGAGAGATTGCTGCGCTTGGTATCCCCAACCCGCACGATCGTCGGCGCCCGCTGGCCCTTGTCCCGCGGTGTCAGGAGCTTCGCCTCACTCGACACGGCGATCACCCGCACGCGGTTCTTCCCCCGCTTCGCCCACGCCTCGTCGACAATACCCTGGACCCGCGTGAGGACATCGGTCTCGACGCTCTCCGAGACATCCACGACGTACACGACGCAGACGTTTCGACCCTTCTGCTCGATCTTGACGGGCTCGACCGCCGCCCCCGTCACCGCGACGATCAAGAGCGCCTTCGCCAGCGCGCTCAAGACGCGCTGAAACCAAGGCAGATCGCTCAGGGAGTGCACGCTGATCAAAAAGACGACTGGAATCGCCGCCAAAATCCAGAGCATCCGCAGATTGCGCAGCTGATACCCGCGCGCCGAGAGCCAGTCCAGGCCAACGGGTACGAAGGGCAGCAGGTAGAAGACCGCGGCACCGCAGGCTACCAGCAGAAGCAAATCCAGCAACAGTTTTCGTCGGAGATTCACCTCGTCACACCGTCCAGCGCCTGTGGTACGTAAACCACTCGACCAGCCCCAGCATCAGAGCCGCCAACAGAAGGTTTCGCCATACGTGCCGCCACAAATCCTCACGTCGCTGCGTCTGCTTGATCGACGCGCGATCCGCCCGCACCACCGCGCGATCTTTGAACGTCCGCGGACCGATCCGCGCCTCCTCTCGATCGCGCAGGTTCACCGCCACGAGCTCGACCAACTTGCCCTTTCCAAGGCGATAGAACCCCGCCTCCCGGGCATAAAACCTCGCGTGGCGCTCGACGACGGGGACCCGCAACTGCTTGCCGTCGGGCGTCTCGAGCTCGCACTCGTCACCCTTGACGCTCACCTTCGCGCTCACCTGCGTCCCCGATTCGTGGGCGAGGAAGAGACGCTGTTCCTCTTCGAAGTACCAGTTCACGGCGTCGACGAGCAGCACCGGAAAGCTCGTCTGGAGCGGCAACGTCGACTTGCGGATGTCGAAGGCAAAGGCGACGACGCGCCGATTCTTTCGACTCTGTGTCACCACCAGCGGCCAGCCGTTGGCGCTGCGCACCGGCGCGCGATCTTTCCCTCGGAGCTTGATCGGCACCGAATAGAGAATCTCGACGTCCTCGAACTCGACGTGCCGCACCAAGCGATGCTTCCGGTCGATCTTGCCGATCCGCGGACGCACCACCACCTTCTCTTTGAGCACCTCGAAGGGCCCCCCCTCGCCTGGCTCGAGCAACAGAAAGTTTCCCTCGCTCGGAAACGGCTTCGGTGTAAATCGATCGAAGACGACCAGGTCGTAGCGCCCGACCATCTCGGGTTTGAACGCCTTGGGCTCGATCATCTTGAACTCGAGATTCTCCCGCAGAAACAGAGCGGCGTAGAGGTAGTTGTTTCCCGTCGAGACACCGAGGACCCGGATCTTCTTGCGGTCGGGCACGACGGCGAAGGCGAAGTCGTCCCGGGGGAACCAATCCCGCATTCGCTGGCCGGGATCGACCTCGAGCCAGGCGACCAGCCGTTTACGCAAAAACTTCTGGTCCTTGAGCACCCGCAACACCTCACCCCCCGCGGGCAGTTGGACGGTGACGCTCTGTACGATCGTCAGCCCCTCCACCCGCTGCTCCGGCCCCGGCCGGGCGGGCTTCTTACCCGAGCGCGAGAAGTCGTCGCCCGTGTACAGCGTGACCTTTCCTTTCAGCGCGCGCGTCGTGTAGTTGCGCACCTTGAGGAAGATCTCGAACTTGAGCCCGTCGTCGAGATAGGGGCGGACCGAGAGCTCGCTGATTCCGACGTTCGCACGCTCGCGGCCGAACTGAACGATCTGCACCTTCCCGCGCAGCTTCGCCACATCCTTCAGGCCGTCGTAGGCCCCGTCCGAGAGCCAGACGACCCAGGGGTCCTTCTTGCCTTCGGTCAACTGCTGAACGACGCTCAGCGCCTCACGCACGTTCGTCCCCGAATCCTGCACCGCGAGTCGTTCGACCTGTTCCTCGAGCCCGCGCTTGTAGTTCGAAAAGGTCCCACTGCGCACGCGGCCCGCCATCTCGACGATGACGAGTCGGTCATCACCGCGCAGCTCGGCGATCAACCGCAGTGCGACCTTCTTCGCCGCCGCCAGCCGACTCGCGCCATTCTCGTCCGTCGTTCCCATGCTGGCGGAGGTATCGATCACCAACACCGTGTGGCGCGGCTCGGGCGTCTCGACCTTGACCAGGCGCCAGTTCTTGATCTGCGGATCCGTCAAGGCGAAGAGCAGCAACGCGACGACCGCCAGTTGGACCAGCCACGAGATGAAACGCTTGAGCCGCCGAAACAGCTTTGCCGACTGCCGCTCCTCGAGGACGCGCGCCCAGAGCGCCGAAAACGGAACCTCGACCTGCCGACGGCGGAGCTTCAGCAGATAGAGCAGCGTGACGAACGCCGCGATCCCGCCAAACCAGAGCAGCGCCTGTTGCAGACCGAGCGTCCCCAGCAGCCAGAGCTTCATCGCAGAAACCCTCCTGCGCGGAAGATTCGCAGAATCAGCTCGTCAAAGGGCACCTTCACGTCGCTACGAAAATAGGAGAGCTGTCGCTCGACG
>JAGQJP010000053.1 GCA_020430585.1 Myxococcales bacterium
CGAGTGGACGAACGACGGGTCCTCCTAGCCCTGCTCAATTGGCCCGAGTTGAATCCCGAGCACGAACTGCGCGCAGACGAGGGATTCGTCGAGGTGGATCGCTAGAGTTGGCGGGTGAGCGACCAGAGCTGGAGCTCGCTGACGGTGCCGTGGAAATAGAGCCGGTTTCGTTTGGGGTCGTAGCGCAGCAGCAGCTTGTGGGCGCCGAACGAGACCTGGGCGATGACGTCCAGGCCGCGGTCCAGGCGGCGATCGGGGGTGACACCGCGCCACAAGCTGACGCTATAGCTCCCGCCGCGGCGGGCGAGGAACGGCAGCCGCCGGAGCAGCGCGGTCGATGGCTTGGCGCCGCGCATCCAGCGCACGCCGTAGCGTCCGTTGGCGAGGATCAGCGCGCCGAGCGTCGACGGCTGTCGCTGACCCTGGTCGCCCCAGGCGATCGCCCAGGTTCCCTCGAGTGCCTGCCTTACGGTGGGCTGGTTCGCCACGTTGCACCTCGTGTTCGGTCGTCGTGCGCCGCGTATCGGAGCGCCGCGTCCGTCGATTGTCCTGGCCATCGTCGACGTGGTACGATGGGCGCCGTCGGTCATAATCCTACACGATCTCCACGTGATACGGAACGTGAATTCCATGTCCGTCGGCGCGAGTCGTTCCGGCGGCGCTGGTCTCCGTTCGATCGCCCCGCCGACCGACACATGATGAATAGGGAGGAACAAATGAGCAAGAGCTCGTGCCCGGTCTGTCCGGGGTCGTCGAAGCAGAGCCCGCAGTACATGGACGAGATGGAGCTGCTGCGCTCGGTGGTGCATCACGACGCGTACTTCAGCGAGACATGGTGTCGCTGCCGCCGCTGCGGCCGCGGCTGGAAGGTCACCGAAGACCCGGGGTACCACTACCCCTACCAGACCTGGGAGCGCAGCCGCGACAGCGACCGCCCCGACGACGGTCCCTCGGATCACTGATCGGTGGCGATCGCTCGGAATTACCGTTGACGGCGCGCGCCGATCGGCGACAATCATTTCGATCGGACTCATCTTCGTTCCATTCGACAACGACACGCGCGTCGGGACACGACGGCCGATGGGGGTATCATGAATCGAGCTCGCACGGGCCTCTGCTCTCTCTGCGTCCTTCTCCTCGTAACGTCGTCAACGCTCGCCTTCGCAAAAGACGAGCCGCTGCAGCTCTCGGGTTACGTCGACGGGCGGTATTTCTTCGAGCGCTCGAAGAACGGTGGCGCGTACACGAACAGCAATACGTTCCAGCTCTACGAGGCGCAAATCAACCTCGCGCGTCGGCTGTCGGCGAACTTCGAGGTCCACGCGAACCTGAACTACCGCGCCGAGGGGCCGGATCCGTCGTCTGCGCTCGGATTGCTGGACCACGCCGTCGACCAGGCGTATCTCAAGGCGATGGTGCAGCTCGGAAAGTTCGAGCTCTACGCCCAGTTCGGCAAGTTTAACGCGCCGATCGGGACCGAGTCGGTCGAGGCGCCCGACAAGAACGAGATCTCCTTCAGCCTGGTGAACTCGAAGGCGACGCCGACCAATGTCACGGGTCTGCTCGTCGGCGTGAGCCACGACTACTTCGAGCTCGCGCTGTTCGTCGTCAACGGCTGGGATCAGCTCAGCGACCCCAACGCCGACAAGACGTTCGGTCTGTCGGCGACGGTGAAATACCAGTGGCTCGCCGTTGGTGTGGGGGTGATCTCGGGAAAAGGGGCGGGCGCCTTCAGCGAGACCTACGATGCGAATCGATCGACGGTGCTCGACGTCAACCTGAGCCTCACACCGCTGCAGAAGAAGATGCTGATCGTCCTCGAAGGAAACGTCGGCTTCGGCAGTGGCGGAGTGGCGGAGGGCAAGCGCTGGTGGGGTGTCCTGGCGCTTTGGTACTACGAGCCGATCAAGTATCTCGGTGTCACGCTGCGCTACAGCCTCTTCCGCGATCGCGATGGCCTGCAGGGACTCGGCGCACGGCAGGCCGAGGAGGCGACGATCGCCCTCCAGAGCAAACCTCTCGACTCGGTGCGCTTCAAGCTCGAATACCGCTCCGATCTGACGAGCGGCAGCGTGCGAAAGCATACCGCCGCATTCCAGGGCGTGTTCCTCTTCTGAGCGCTGGACAGAGATCCGAGCGCCTCGGGGTCTCCGATTGAGCGGGCGCTTCGACGTGCAGGCGCGCGCGAACCGGAGCCGAGCCCTCACGACGGCGCGCGCCGAGGGTGGACAGCGCGGCGCGCGTCGGGTATCGTAGGGCAACGGCATCATCACGAGGGGTGAGGCGTTGCAGACGATTCGAATCGACGGCACCACCGCCGAGCACCATGGCGTGCGCATCATCTCGAGCCGACGCGTCGACGGTCTCGCCATCGAGGCGCTGCGCGCCGTCGAGGTCGGCGAGAGGATCTATCTCAGCCGCGCGGTGCTGCTACCCAAGAGCGCGCTGGTGATCCTCGAGACGCCATTCGGGGAGCGGCGCCTGAACCCGGCGAACCACGGTTTCGTGATTCAGCCGACGATGTTGCGGCGGTTTGCCAAACCCCTCGTCGCGCGGTTCGCCGAGCTCTACGGGATCGAAGCCTCGGATCCGGTTCGATTGGCCCAGGCGATCACGGGAAACGGCGTTCGCAGCTGGGCGGTCTCGAGCTTCGGCGAGCTGACCAACCACGCCGACCATCCAAACGCGGCTCCGGCTTTCACCCAGATGGAGCGCGCCGAAAACGGGCTGGACCTGCCCTTCGTGGCGACCCGCCCGATCCAATCCGGTGACGAGGTGACGATCAGCTATCGCGCCTTCGTCCCGCTGCTGCGCTTGCCGGACGGCTGGTCGTTCTAGGACCGTTCGGGGACATTCGCGCGGCCGCGACGCTCATGGGTGAATCGAGGAGCAGCCGAACACCGCGCAGCGGTTTCCGTGGTCCCGCCAGCATTCGAGATGGTGGCGGGTCGAGCAGACCATGCAATCGAAATGTGGCTCTTCGGTCTCGAAGGTGTCGCGGCAGTAGGGACAGCGCTCTTTGGCGAGGAACGCGCGCCCGACGTGCGCGGAAGTCAGCTGTCGGCCCAGGCGCGAGAGGCCGGCGATCAAGCGGTAGACCGAGGCGGCGTTCAGCTCGGAGAACATACCGGTTGCGGCGACGCCCTCGGGGCCGAGCTCGAGTCGTTCGGAGGCCAGCTGTCGCAGAAGCGCGCTCCAGGTTACGCGATCGTCGCCGAGACGCTCGCGGGCAAACCGCTCGGAGCGCTCATCGGGGGCCGCGATCGCGTCGGCGGCCAGCACAAAGCGATGTGGCGACTCGACGTGCAGTTGCGCGCGAAAGCGATATGGCGGGCTGTCAACCAACGTGAACTCGAGCTCGAGCAGGCAATCCTTGAAGGTCATCGCCCCGCGGATCGCTTTGGCGCTGATCGTCCACGAGCCGGCGAAGCGCTCGGCCAAATTGCTCTTGAGCTCGTCGAAGAACGCCCGTGTTCCTCGGTCGAGCAACTCGTGCGAGCGCCGATTGGCGTACCGCGCAACCCATACGACCACGCCCGTAATCACGGCGGCAATCATCGCGTCGACGCCCGAGCGCACGCTGCGCGCCATGGCGAAGCGGGCGATCATCGCTGCGGTAGCGCCCACGCACACCACGGCGAAGGCCCAGCCAATGAGGCCGATGCCCGATCTCTCGCGCCACGCGGTCTCGCTTTCGCCGCGGTCGGGCGGCAACTCGCGCCGCACGAGTAGCGCATCCGTGCGCCGTCGACCGTGGTGAAATGCGGCGTAATATAGCGAGCCGACGAGTAGCAGCAGGAGCGCAAGGATGAGCGCGTTGAACCCGACGCCTCTTCGCAGCTCCGCGATCGTCAGCGCCGTCAGCAAGACGATCGCAAAGGCGGTCTGGTAGATTTGCAGCACGAGCTTCCGGAGGTCATTCGTCATCTCGTGCTTGCGAGACCAGTATTCGACCGACGTCACGAGCCCCGCGCCGACGGACACGGTCAAAAACATCGTCAGCCTTCCGAGCCACGGATCATACGCGGAAACCACGACGTCGAGCCAGATCCCGAGGCCATTTAGCACGAGAGCGACCGCCCAAAGCAGCGACGCCATCTTCTCTTTGCGTCCCATCCACCACTCCGCGCGCGGGGAACTCTTCTGAAGCTTTGTTGTATCACCTTGGGAAGGCGATTGTCATTGTCTATGGCTCCGGTATACTCGGTGTGTCTCGCCCAACCACGTCGACCATCACGAGCCGGCGAGAGGAGCTTCGATTGGCAGCAGCGGGCCGACCGCAGGACATACAACTGGGCATCATCGGCGTTGGGGCGATGGGTAAAGGCCTGCTCTATCAAAGTTGCATCACCCCGGGACTGCGCTGCGCGGCGCTGTGCGACCTGAACATCGGGCGCTGCACGGCGGCGCTGGACCAGTTCGAGCTGGCCTACGAGGTCGTCGCGTCGGTCGATCGGTTGGAGGATGCGTTGCGCCGCGGCGTCGTCGCGGTCTGCGAGCCCGGGCGCTGGCTCGCGGAGTGTGACGGGCTGGATGCGCTGGTCGAAGCCTCCAGCGCGATCGAAGCGGCGGCCGAGCACTGCCTGCTGGCGTTGCAGCGGGGTAAGCACCTGATCCTGATGAATGCCGAGGTCGATCTGATGTTCGGCCCTCTGTTCCACCACGAAGCGCGCAAGCACGGCGTGGTTTGCAGCAGCTGCGATGGCGACCAGTATGGCGTGCTCAAGCAGCTGATCGACGAGATTCATCGCTTCGGGTTCGAGCTGGTGATGGCCGGCAACATCAAAGGCTTTCTCGATCGCTACGCCACGCCCACGACGATCGTGCCCGAAGCGGACAAGCGGCACCTCGACTACCGGATGTGTACCGCGTACACCGATGGCACAAAGCTCAACATCGAGATGGCGCTGATCGCCAACACCTTCGATCTGCGACCGATCGAGCCGGGGATGAGCGGTCCTCGCGTCGCCCATGTGGATCAGGTGCTCCAGTGCTTCGACCTGCCGAGCTTGTGGCGGAGCCGGGTGCCGCTGGTCGACTACATCCTCGGCGCAAAACCCGGCGGTGGGGTGTTCGTCGTCGGCCACTGTGACGATCCCTACCAGCGACAGATGTTGGCCTATTACAAGATGGGCGATGGCCCGTTCTACCTATTCTACCGGCCCTACCACCTGTGCCACATCGAGGCGATGGACGCGATCGTTCAAGCCGTCCGACACGGGCGCTGCTTCATGGGGCCCGACGCCGGCGTTCGGACCAACGTCTTCACGTACGCCAAGCGCGATCTTCCGGTGGGGACCGTGCTCGACGGCATCGGCGGCTATGATGGCTACGGCCTGATCGAGACCGTCGGCGGGGACGGGCTCCCGATCGGGCTCTCGGCCGGCGTCCGGCTCGCGAGGAGCGTCTCCAGAGACCAGCGGATCACGATGCGGGACGTCTGCGTCGACGCTGACCGGTTGGACGTCCGGCTCTATCGGCGCGCGCTCGCCCTCGGCCAAGCATCGGGCGACGCGTCCAGCTAGCCCTGGCGCAGAAAGACGGTTTGCCCGACGGCGAGTCGGCCGATGCGCGTCACCTCGCAGTAGATCCCGGCGTTGTTCTCGTTGGCACGAACGCAGGCCTTCAGCACTTGGGGGGCCAAGCTCCCGCCATCGGGATCGATGTTGACCATCGAGCAGCGAAGGTCGCGCCTCGTGACGGCGACAGCGGGGGCATCGTCTGCGGCGCCGAACGTGAGCACCCCGCCGACCCATCGATCCTCCTCGAAGGGGAGATCGCGCGTGGATCGGACGAGAATGTTCGGACGAAATCGCCGCGTGTCTGTGCCCTTGTCCGCGATCTGACAGATCTCGCGGATGGTGGCGGCGGTGATCACGGAGAGGCTCGCCTCGTCGAAGATGCCATGTTTCATCGGCATCATCTGTACCGGAGCGCCGTAGCGGCGCCCGACCTCGGCGGCCAGCTCATCGCCGAACAGCTCCATCTCGTCCCCCTCGGGCGTACGAACGTGCGTCGGCAGCGCGTCGCCGTCGGCTTCACGCCGGAACGGAGTGAACCAGGTGAGCTCGGGGAGCATGCTCCCACAGAGCCAAGGGAAGTCGCCGCGGTTGTCGAGCCGACGAAACGCGAGGCGCCGATCGCCGTCGATGCCGTGCCAACCCAACGTGGCGGCATCGAGCGACTCGCCGCGCATGGACTTCACGGGGTGGCGGAAGATCGCTTCAATCTCTCCGATCGCGGTCGACATGTTGCCCTCCACTCACGCGACGTTTCCTACCCCGCTCGTAGGGAAGGTCTCGTCCCTCCGAGCGCAGAGGAAGCTCCGTCGCGTCTGTTCACGAGACACCGGAGTATAGCGGCTCGGCGGCTCGCGGGTCAATAGGGCTGCGGCTTGGCCGAAGGCGCGAGGCCATCGCCCGTTTGGACGCTCGTGTTCGGGAGAAAGCAGAAGCCGAGCCAAGTCATTTCTTACGTCAATTTCAGGGTGGTAGGGTGCAGTGTGCGCATGCGTTCCGGGGCGGCGTCGGCAACGTGTGCTCAGCTGGGCACACAGGCGCGTGCCGCCGGTCGCGATCAGGGAAGGATCGTCGAGCAGCAGTCGAGGGTGCCCGTCTCGGCGCAGAGTGTGCCGGACGAGGTGAAGAGGTCGACGAGAGTGGGGCAGCTCGTGGGATCGGCGATCGAGATCGCCAGCTCGGCGAGGGGATCGACGAGGGAGACATGCTTCCACGACCCGCCGTCGGGCTGCTCGATCCGGATTGCGGCGCTGGCATTGGCGCCCGCTTTCGTCAGGACGAGATACTCGACGCTCAGCAGATCGTGGCGCGCCGTCGACTCGACGCGCAAGCCCCCGAAGCCGCTCGGACCGTGGGGAGAGAGCGTGACCGGGGCGTTCTGGGTGCCGAGGACCTCGAGCACGCCGCCAGCGGTGACGACCAGCGGACCATCGAGCTCGAGCGCGACCCCGGCGTCGATCGTCAAGCCGCCGTCCGACGCCCCTTCGACGTAGAGCGTGCCGAAGAAGCGATAGGGAATGCCGAGATCGACGAGGTGCAGCGGAAGGGTCAAGGTCGTATAGCCGCCCGACTCGTCGGTCGGGATGACCTCGATCCAGGGCGAGGTGCTCGATTGGTAGCTGCCCGGGCTGACGGACGCGGTAAAGCCCGGCAGCATGATCGGCTCGATCAGCAACGGCGCGAGCGCCGAGCCTTCGACGCTGTTGTTGGCGAAGGCGCCGGTCTCGAGGTAGCTCGCCAGGATCGCCAACCCGTAGCCCCGCGAATCGGTGATGCTGACGTGCTTGAGCTGCTTGACGGTGCTGACCCAGGAGATCACCAGCGCCGCGTTGGGTAGCCCTTCGCTCGGCACGACGTTGCCGGCGTTCTCGATCCGCGCGTAACGGAGCCAGGCGAAAGCGTCTCCCTCGAAGCGCAGCCCGCCCCAACCCTTTCCGCTCGGATCGATCGCCGCGAGCGTGACCGGGCTCGTCGCTCCGGCATTGACGACCATCGCCGCCTCTTTGTGTACGGTGATCGTACGACCGACGCCGAGCTCGAGGCGCACGCCAGGCGCGAGAGTAAAGGTCGTCTCCGCCCCTTCGACCAACAGGTTGGCGTCGAGGCGGTAGGGCAGCCCGACGTTCGGCCACTCTACCACCCCCGAGAGCGCCTTCTTCGGCGGAAGCAACAAGATGTATTGGTACTCGTCGCTCTTCGCGCTGTACGGCGATGGCAGGTAGACGTTCTCGGCGCCCAGACCGGGGACGAGCTCGGCGCCGACGACGATCGGCGCCAGAGCGCTCGCGACGACGCGTCCGTTCACGAAAAAGTCGGGCGACGCCCCGTCGAGGTACGCGATGCCGTGGCTCGCCGAATCGCGGATCTCGCAGCCCTGCATCGTTCGCAGGGACAGCGTGCCGTGGATCACGACCGCGGCGTCGTAGGGAGCGCCGCTGAAGCCCGCCTGGCCCCCGTTCGCGACGATCAGGTTCGTCGCATTGACGCCGGTTGCGCTCGACTCGAAGACGAGGGCGCCCCAGGTCTCGCCAGGTGTGTGGCTGACGAGCGAGATCGGGTCGGCCGACGTGGCGAGCGCGGTGAGCGTACCGCCGTTGCGAAAGACGATGCCCGCGTCCGATTCGAATTCGACGCGCGTCCCCGGCTTGATCTGCAAGTTGCCCGTGACGACGAGTCGACAGCCGACGCGGTGGATGTTGTCGGCGGTCCAGGTTGCGTCGGCGATCTCCTTGCTCTCACCCGTCGAGCAGACGACGCTCTCGGGTTTCGGCGGTCCGGTATCGAACGTGTCGACGTCGGCGGACGGCAGGACGTCCTCGAGGCCGTCCGGTCCAGCTGACATGGCGTCGCCGTCGGGTGCTGGCGCTGTGGCGTCGCCGTCGGGCGCGGGCGCTGTGGCATCGCCGTCGGGTGCCGGCGTTGTGCCATCGCCGTGCGTGTCGATGCCGGTGGCGCCGTCCCAATCGAGCGGCGGGCCGGCGTTCAGACAGCCGATGACGAACAGGAACAGCAACACTCCGACGACGATCGGAACGCCGCGCAACGACGTCCCCCGTTTGCTGAGATTGGCGATCACGGGTGCTCCGATCGAGCCGGCAGCGCGTCGGTCAGGGGGCACGGTGTCCGGCTCGCGGTAGGTTCATTCTGGCGCTCCAGATCGGTAGAGTCAAGCACGGGGCGCATGTTCGAGGGATTCGCAGCGATGCGTCAGGGAACGATCCACTCGCAGATCCCCGACTGTGGGTTGCAGACTTGACCCTGCAGGCAGAGCAGGGCGGTGCACCAGCCGCCGAAGCATGTTTGACAGGGGCCGCAGGGTTTCGACGCGCTGCAGGTGGTGCCACAGGTCCCCCAAGAGGGGTTGCACGTCTGGCCGAGTGGGCAGGCCGTCCCACTCCATGTCTTCGGACGCGACGGATCGCAGGACTGGCACTTGTTCTGCGGGTTCTTTTCGCCACCGGAGTAGCACGCGCCGGCGATCAGACACTTGCCGGAGTTGGCGTTGTAGACGTTCTTGCAGCTCTGGGTTCCCGTATCGCAGCTGTCGGTCGTGCAGTCCAACCCGTCGTCGCACAGCGTGTTGTCGACGCTCCATTTCGTCGGCTTGGCGCTCTTGCAGACCTCGCAGCTGTTGCTCGGGTTCTTCTGGTTGCTCGTGTAGCAGCTGCCATCGATGTAACAGCCCTGTCCGTTGGCCGAGAAGAGGCAGCCTACCGTCGGATCACACGTGTCGGCGGTGCAGCTCAGGCCGTCCTGGCAGCTCCGCGTGCTCCACGACGTCGCGCTCGCCGAGGCGTTGCAGACCTGGCACTTGTTCTGCGGGTTCAGCGCGCCGTTGGCGTAACAGACGCCGCCGATCAGACAGCTGCCGCTCTTGACCGGGTGCTTGCAGCCGCTGGCCGCGTCACAGAGATCGTCGGTACAGCTGATCCCGTCGTCGCAGCTCTTGCTGCTCCACGAGGTCGGTTTCGTCGCGTCGCAGACCTGGCACGCCGAGCTCGGGTTCGTGGTGCCACTGCTGTAGCACGCCCCGCCGATGTAGCAACCGTTCCCGTTGGCGCTCTGGGTGCAGCCCACCGAGGGGTTGCAGCTGTCGGATGTGCAGCTCTTTCCGTCGTCGCAGCTCCGCGCGGTCCAGCTCGACGGGGAGCTCTGCTGGCAGACCTCGCAGGCGTTCGACGGGTTGACCTGGTTGTTCGAGTAGCAGCTGCCGCCGATGTAGCAGCCACTGCCGTTGGCCAGGAAGCGGCAACCGAGGCTCGGGCTACAGCTGTCCCACGTGCAGCTCTTGCCGTCGGAGCAGCTTCGTGGGCTCCAGCTGGTCGTCGAGCTCGACGGCTTGCAGATCTCGCACTTGTTCTGCGGGTTCAGCGCGTTCGCCGCGTAGCAGACGCCGTCGATGCGACACGTCTGCGCGACGAGCGACCAATCGTCAGTGCGCAGCGCGCTCTGGCAGATGCGGCACTCGCCGCTGTCGTTAGTGGCGAGGGTGCCGTCGGCCAAACAGACGCCGTCGACCATGCAGCTCCCAGCTAGAAGCGTATGCACGCAGGCTCCATCCGTGCACTGGTCGCTCGTGCAGCTCTTTGCGTCGCTGTCACAGCTCTGCCCATCGGTCGTGTAGGTGCAGCTCTGGCCGACGCAGCTCTTCACGCTGGGGTCGCTCTCGCAGGTCCCGCTCTGTAGGTTGCAGCGCTCCTTACCGTTGCACGGCTCGCCGTCGTCGCACTCGTTGTCCGAGCTGCAGGCGCAGGTGCTCACGTCGAACGTGCAGCCCTTGGTCGGGTCGCAGCTGTCGAACGAGCAGGCGCGGCCATCGTCGCAGCTCCGCGGGCTCCATTCGGTCACGCTCTTCGAGGGGTCGCAGAGCTCGCACTTGTTCGTCGGGTTCGAGGCGCCGGTCGCGTAGCAGACGCCGGCGATCAGACAGCTCCCGGGTTTCACCGACCAGTCGCTCGTGCCGCCTGTGCCCAAGGGGTTGCAGATGCGGCACTCGCTCGCGTCGGCGCTTGCGGGGTCGCCGGTCTGATGACAGCTGCCGTCGATCAGGCAGCTCTGACCGTCGAGCTCGTGTTTGCAGGTCCCGTTGGTACAACTGTCGACGGTGCAGTCGTACGAGTCGCTGCATTTGGGCACGCCGTGGCAGCTTCCGTCGGGCAGACAGACGTCGTCCTTTGTGCAGAGGTCGTTGTCGTTGCAGACGCCACCCGCGTTCACGCTCCACCCCGTGGCGCTGCGCAGGGGGTCACAGATCTGACATGGGTTCTCGGGATTGACCGTTCCGCTCGCCACGCACTGGCCACCGATGGCGCATTGGCCGGTCTTGAGCGCGTGGCTGCAGAGGCCCTTGATACAGACATCGTCGGTGCAGGGGTCGCCGTCGTCGCCGCAGGGCCACAGGTCGGTCGAGTAGATGCAGGTCGTCCCGTCGCAGCTCTTGACCGAGTTGTCGGGCGTGCAGGTGCCGCTCTGGGTGTCGCAGCGCTCGACGCCGTTGCAGGGGTTTTCGTCGTTGCAGTCCGAGTCCTTCGTGCACGTACACTGCGAGAGGTCGACCTGGCAGCCGGTCGTCGGATCGCAGCTGCCCGTCGCACACGTCTTGCCCTGGGTACAGTCGACGGCATCTCCCGTGCACGCGCCGCTCTGGCAGCGCGTGTTGGTCGTGCAGAGGTTGCCGTCGTCGCAGGGCGTGCCGTCGGCGACGGACTGCGGCTCGCACTGGCCGCTCAGCGGGTTGCAGCGGTTCTTGCGGCACGTCGTATCGCCGCTGGTGTCGCAGCTCACGGGCTGGGTCAGCTCGTCGGTACAGCGGCCCGCGATGCAGCGGTGGTGCGGCGCGCATCTGTCGTATCCCGTCGCATTACACTGCTCGTCGGTCTGGCAGTCAGGGTCGACTAGCGAGTCGGGGAGCGGCTCGGAGAGCGGTGTGTCGATCTCGCCGACGTCGTTACAGGCCCCTCCGTTGCAGCCGAGCTGAGACGTCGTGACGCAGCGCCCGTTCACACAGACCAGTCCGCTGTCGCAAGGCGAGCTCTCGTCGCAGAGCGGATGGAAGCGGCCGTTCTTGCCGCAGCTCAAAACGAGCAGCAGCACCAGGATCATGGCAGCTCGGATCGACCAACGGCTCGGCGCGCTCGTGGTGGATCGGGTTGGGTTCGTTCTCATCGGAGTCCTCCGTTGCGGATCGGTCGATAGGAGCAGCGGCGGCCCGCCGCGTCGTCATCGGGCTCCAAAGCAAGCGCGGTGCCAGGCGGGAAAAGTTCACAATTATGGGTGGTTATGGCAGTCGTCCGCGCAACGTGCGCGCGATCAGTCCGGCCTGGGGAACGACTGTGCTCGATCGAGCACATCGACGGTCTGCGGGTTCGAAGGGAGCGGGATCAAAGCTCTTCGCTGTCGAGCCCGAGCTTCTCCATCAGCGTGTAGAGGTAGCGTCGACCGACGCCTAGGGCTTCTGCGACTCGGCTCTTGTTGCCCTCGTGTTGTCGGAGCGCTGCGCGGATCATTCGCCGCTTGAGCTCGTCGACCGCGTGCTGCAGCCCAGATCCGTCGGCGAGCGCGGCATTGACCCAGGCGTCGCCCTCTTCGTCGCGCGCTTCGTCGCGCGCTTCGCCGTCGAGCGCTCCTACGTCCTCTCCGCGGCGAGGATCGAAGGTGGGCACGCCATCTGCGGATGCGGGGAGTTTTGTGTTCAGCGGCTGTGCGGGCATACCTCGGCCAGCGGTGGTGGGGCGGGAGCCCGCAGACGCGAGCGCCTCGGCCTCGGCGATGATCGATGCCGGA
>JAGQJP010000499.1 GCA_020430585.1 Myxococcales bacterium
CCTCGAGGACGGCGTAGGTGCCGACGTTCGGGATCAGCGTCGGCGCCACCCGGACCGAACCGCCGAGGCTCTCGGCTTTGGAGCAGCAGGCAGCCAGATCCGCCGTCGAAATGTAGGTGATCCAGTGCGACGGCGCGCCCGCTGTCGGGTCGAGACAGACGATGCCGCCGAAGCCCCGCCCATTCGCCTCGAGCATCTGATACATCCCGCCGAGACCCATGTCGTATTCGGTGACCGTCCAGCCCAAGAGCTCGGTGTAGAACGCTCGGGCGCGCCCCGTGTCGGTCGTCATCAAGTCGTAATGCACGAATTTTCCAAGGTTTGTCATGATATTCTCCATCGGAGGTGAATGGTTTCGTCCACCCGATCGTTCTACCCTATACCTGAACACTTGTCCAGCCTAAAAATCGATCGTCTCGACCAGCCGATGACGCACCGAGCAGGCAATGTTCGAGAGCAGCGCGCATCGCTCGCAGCGGAAGTCGAAACGCTCGTGCAGCGGTGAGGTGAGACGCCAGGCCGCGCCGCAGCCGGGACAGAGCCGCGAGAGCTCGGCGCGCAGGGAACGAGCGCGCGAACGATGCAGATAGTAGTAGACCGGCACGCTCATCGCCTCGCTCAGGGTGCTGGCGATCCCCCGGCCGTGGCGCGAGAGAGCGCTCTGGAGCTGACCGAGTTGGCGCTCGCCGAAGCGCTCGCCCGTCATCGTGTGCATCTGCAGCGTGTCACACGCCTGGTAATCCGTCTGCCAGCCGAGCAGCCCCAGGTGCTCTCCGCTCTCGGGCCTCGGCAGCCGATAGAGTGCGACCGGATGAAAGCAGTCGAGGCAGCGGACGGGCGGCTCGAGGCTGAGGAAGTCGGTGTAGAGCAATAGGCCCGCGCGCCAGTCGCCGCAGGAGCACTCGGGCAGCGACAGGCGCTCGGGGCCGAGACTGTTGACCGTCGGTGGAGCGAGGCCCTGCTCGTCCAGCCGCGCCAATTCGCCGAGCACGTAGCGGTTGTGATGACGCGACTCGAGGGCGTCCTCCGCGGGAGTGAGAACGACCGCCCGCAGCAGCGCACCCTCCGAGGTCACGGGCCAGATTCGCGTCACGACCTGGCCGTTCTTGTAGAGAACCGCGAGCAGCCCCTCTACCGCCTCGAACGTTTCGTCCGTGGGCGCGTGGCGACAGCTGAAGGTCAGCTCGGCGACGAACATCGAACCCTCCGCTCTTTGTTGCGAGCGTTCCCACGTCGTCGAAGCGGGCCAGGGCCGGCCACCGGCGGCGACGGACGTCGGGTGAAACGTGTGGCAGCTCAGAGCGAGCGTACCGCGTCGGGCGCCCGCTGTCCATCGCCTCACGACCTCCGCGGGTCACGGGGACCGGGGGCTCTCGCGTGGCCGACCTTGACAAGAAGCGCCCGATGCGGGAAGTGTCGAACGTAGGCCCGAGGAGGCGAACGATGAGAGTTTCCGGCATTTGCGCTCTTTCTTGCGTGGCGTTTTGGGCGACGCTCCTCCATCCGATCAGCGAAACCAACGCCGAACCGGCCAGTCGCCCGACGACCCGCCCGACACCGTATACATCGCCCGACCCACGCTCGCCCAAACCGGGCTCTCGCCACGGCGACGTGCACCAGCATCCGCCGATCGACTGCCCGCTGCGCAAGCAGGGCATCGATCCGACGAAGCTCAAACCCTTCGAGAGCGTGCAGCGGTACATCCGCTTCCTCGAGCAACCCTCGCGCGCGGTCTGGCAGAAGCCGGATCGAGTCGTCGCGCGACTGAAGCTGGCGCCGACGGACCGCGTCGCCGACGTCGGCGCAGGCGGGGGCTACTTCGCCTTCCGCCTGGCGAAAGCTGTGCCGCGCGGCGTCGTGTACGCCGTCGACATCGAGCCCGAAATGCTGCGCCACATTCATCACACGTCGATGACGAGCGGGGTCTCGAACATCCGCGTCGTGCTTTCCAGCGCGGCCGATCCCAAGCTTCCCGAGGTCGTCGACGTGGTCTTCATCTGCGACGTGTTGCATCACGTGCACCAGCGCGCGCTCTTTCTCGCCAACACCGTGAAAAAGTTACGCTCGGGCGGACGCTTCGTGCTGATCGAGTTCAAGGAGGGGCGCCTGCCGAAGGGCCCCCCCGAGAAGGTGAAGATTCCTCGTCGACGTCTTTTCGCTCTGGCGAGGGCGGCGGGCCTACGCCTCGAGCGCGAGGTGACCGGCTTGCTGCCCTACCAGCACTTCCTGATCTTCCGCAAACCGTGACGTCAGTGGCGTGATCGACCGAGCAGTGGACCGACGCTCCATCGTCAGTGGAACAGGGGATCATTGGCCTTGGCGATGCGTGTGAATTCGCGCACGAGCTGGCGGATTGCCGCCGCACGCTCCCGCCCCGCCGGGCTGATCGCCGTTCCCTGGTCGGACTTGGTCCAGGATCGCCGCATCCCGATCACCGTCGTCGTCGCGCTCTGAGAACGCAAGCGCACGGTGACGGTCGCTTGGAGGTAGGTACCGTGTCCGCGGATCGAGCGAACCTCACGGAATGGGCGCAGCAGGCCCTTGGCTCTGATCATCGTCAGCAAGCGGGCGCGTGTGTCGGCGTCGAGGAGGAAATGGAGCGATTTGTGGACACACTGGCCCCGGACGCACCGTCCATACGGCCCCTCGTACACGGTCGGAGCAACGTCGACGCGGATCTTGTAGTGCCGCTGATGGCTGTCCTTGCTGCGCTCACCCTCTATCACGTCGAGAAGCAGCTGGAAGCCGCCCTTCATGCTCGCCCGCCAGCCAGCGCGGTTCGACCGTGAGCCGACGCCCTCGACGCCATCGGCCAGCGCCAGACCCGCGACGAGCGACATCGCGATGATGCACATCCCCATTGCCCTGCTACCGACCACCGTTCACCTCCCGCGCAGGCGTCGCCAGCACCGAGCGCGCCCGGTACGCGACGTTCGACTCACGGTACGGTCCCTCGCGGCGATTGTCAACCAGCGGGGATCGCGGCGATACCATTCGTTCGACGATGCTGCTATACTGGGCGCACGGCACGAGAGGTGAGCGAGATGTGGCGAAGCGTGGGCTTGGCATTCCTGCTGTGGGTACTCGTCGCGTACCCCGGTTGCGGGTCGAAGAGCGCGGCGACGAATTGGGATGCGCAGGATGGGACGAGCCACGGTGACGTCGTCGACACGGCGGTCGGCGACGACGCCGACTCCGACGTGCAGGTGACCGACAGCAGCGCCGACAGCACCACCGAGGACGTTGGCGACGATTCCATCGCCGATCTCGAGACCGACGGCCTGAGCGACGACGCGAGCGACGACGACGTCGGCCCCGACGCGACGGCGGATGGCGGGGCCCCGGATACGGCCGACGCGGAGAGCCTCGACGTCGAGATCGAGATCCCGCCGCTACCGATCAAGGATCCGATCGGTAGCGCGCCGAACGATCCGCTCGACGGTGGCGGCGTCGAGAGCTGCGCCCTGTACCAGCAAGAGATCTGCGACAACGGCACGAAAAAGCGCTGCGAGATCTACGACACGGGCACCAAGGCCTTCGTCGACGCCCCTGATGCCTTGATCCACCGCGCGTTCTTGATGGACCGCTACAACGACCTCTACCACATGCCCGACGGCCAGCGCGTCGAGCGCGTCTTCAACGAGGGGATCAGCCCTGGCACACCCGAATCGGTCTGGGGCGACATCTCGAAGTTCAAGCGCTGGGCCGACGAGGGAGACTCGGCGATCTTCACGGGCGGCGCGCTGACCTCGATGATCTATCGCTACGCGGTGACGGGGACCGAGGCGGACTACCACCGGATGGAGACCGAGGTGCGCCACATGCTCACCTTCTTCGACGTCACGGGCATTCCGGGCTATCTGGCGCGGCACCACTACCTCTACTTCGACAAGACGCCGCAAGAGGGCGCCCCCGTCAGCGACAAGCACATCTTCTACTATCAGGGGATCGACACCCTCGGAATCCGCGACTTCGCCTTCGACCCGACGAACATCGTCGACATCCCGCAGGTCTACATTGACGGCGTGCAGGTCGACGACACGCTCTGGACCGGCACGCCCTACTGGCACGGCAACCCCTCGATCGACCAGTACACGGGCCCGACGATCGCCCTGCCTCACGCCTACAACCTACTCCGCGACGAGACGCTCAAAGAGCGCATCCGCACGCAGCTGACCTGCTACGTGAAGCGGCTGCGGCGGATCGACGTGATCAATCTGCAGCAGAACCCAACGGTTGCCGAGGCGGTCTCGACCCTGCTCGGCGGCGCGGGGTACAAGGTGCTGCTCGATCCCGGCGACCCGGACCTGACCAAGCTCGACCGGATCACGGCGTTCTACCTGCCGTCCTACAACTCGAAGAGCGCCGCAACCTACGACAAGAGCTGTCCCACCGACCTGCCCTGGGCGCCGAGTGAGGTGATCGACGCCGCCGCCGACAACTGGTCGACCCATGTCGCGACGTTTGCCCTGCGGCTGCAGTCGAGCAAATACGCGCTCGTCAACTCGATCGATCACATCTACGTGCCGAGCGTCCGCGGCGGTGACGCGAGCCACATGATCCGACTGCTGACGATGGCCTATCGCCTCACGGGCGATGAGCAGTATCGCAGCTTCCTCTATCAGGTCGTGATCGGCGAGACCAACGCCGATCAGGTGGCCAAGACGATGGGCGCCCTGCAAACCCCCGACTGGTGCTCGTCGTTTTTCGCGGACCACATCACCCTCGCGCCGCACTGGTCGTTGCTGACGATGCTCGCTCCGTCGCCGCTCAAGGACACGATGCTCGGCGTGATGCAGACCGAGGCCTGGGAGAAACGCCTCTCGAACCTTCGAAACGGCAAGCTCGGCCTGCTCTACGTCTCCGAGATCCCGCTCTCGCTGTCGCCCAAACGGGACGAGATCCTCGCCGAGGTGCTCGAGGACATCGTCAACTACGGCGGCAATGGCGGCTTCCTCGACGAACCGCGACGCAATTACACCCTCGAGCGCCAGACGACGATCGACAACCTCCCCAACGGTACGACGCTGCGCTGTCCCACCGAGGAGGAGCGCACGTTCTGCGAAGAGGGCGTGACGATTCTCGGCGTGCAGTTTCCCGTCTCGACGATCAGCTACCCCTGCAACGCCAGCCCGAGCGAGTGCGTGATGGGCGATGGAATGTGCGTGCGGCCCTTGGCGAGCTATGGCCTGCCGATCGGCCTGCGACCATACGAGGGATTCGTATGGCAGCGCTCGCCCTTCGAGCTCAGCCGTTCGGGGATCGGAAACGAGCAGGCACCACCAGCCGAGTTCACCGAGCCGTTCTGGATCGCGCGATACTACGGCTTGTTGACCAACGGCGACAAGCAGGTGCTGGCCTGGAAGAGCGACGGAAGCTGTCCGTAGCGCCGTCGCGAGGTGCGACGAGATGAGAGAGTTCGACGCGATCGTGATCGGAAGCGGCTTCGGCGGCAGCGTGGCGGCGTTGCGCCTCGCCGAGCGTGGGTATCGCGTGGCGGTGCTCGAACAGGGCCAGCGGGTGACGCGCGAGCTGATGGAGCGGGCGGCGACGGATCCTCGGCGCTTTCTCTGGCTTCCAGAGCTCGGCTGGAGCGGCTACTTCAGCCAAGAAATCTACCGTCACGTGACCATCGTCCGTGGCGTCGCTGTCGGCGGCGGCAGCATCGTCTATGCCGCCGTGCTCCTGCAGCCGAAGGCGCCGTTCTACGCCGACCCCCTCTACTCTCGACTCGGCCTCGACTGGCAGCGCGAGCTCGCGCCGCACTACGCGACGGCGAAGCGGATGCTCGGCGTGACGACCTGCCCGACCCAGAGCACGATGGACGAACGGCTCCGCGCCGCCGCCGAGCGGATGGGCGTCGGCGAGAGCTTCGGGCCATCACCCGTCGGAATCTACTTCGGCGAGCCGGGTGTCACCCGTGACGACCCGCTGCTCGGAGGCGAGGGACCACCGCGCACCGGATGCCGCCTCTGCGGGGAGTGCATGGGCGGCTGCCAGCACAACGCGAAGAACACCCTCGACAAGAACTACCTCTACCTCGCCGAAAAGCACGGCGCGACGATCTTCCCCTCGCATCGAGCGCTCCGGCTCTCGCCGACGAGCGCGGGGTACCGTGTCGATGCGGTCGATCCGGCGAGTGGAGAGTGGCACCAGGCCTTCCAGGGGCGCTACGTCTTTCTCGCCGCCGGCGTCATCGGAACCCTCGAGCTGCTCTTCCGCTCCGCGCGGGAGGCGCGCACACTCGAACGCCTCTCCGATCAACTCGGCCGTGTCGTCCGCACGAACAGCGAGTCGATCGTCGCCGTCACCGACCTCGAAAAGCGGGTCGATCTGAGCGACGGCCCGGCGATCTCGTCGCATTTCTACGCCAATCCGACGACCCACGTGACGTTGAACCGCTTCCCTCGCGCCTTCGAATGGATGAAGTGGCAGACGATCCCGCTGGTCGATGGATCGGTCGCCTGGCGGCGCGCCCTCAGCGCCGTTGCCCGGGTGCTGCGCTCGCCGATCGAGGCCTCCCGCGTCTGGCGCATGAAAGAGTGGCACCGATACGTCACCCCGCTGACCGTGATGCAGGACCGTGACAACCAGCTGCGCTTCACCTGGCGGCGCAGCCTCCTTCCACCCTTCCAGCGCGGCCTGCGCACCGAGACGGTGCAGGGGCGCGAGGCGCCGTCCTACATTTACGAGGCGAACCACGCCGCTCGGGCGCTGGCAGATGTCTCTGGGGGCTTTGCCTCGAACAGTGCCGCCGACTCGTTGCTCGGCGCCTCGACGACGGCGCACATCCTCGGAGGCTGCCACATGGGCGCGCGCCCCGAAGAGGGAGTGATCGACGGCGATCACCAGGTCTACGGATATCCTGGGCTCTTCGTCGTCGACGCGTCGGCGATCTCCGCCAATGTCGGCGTCAATCCGAGCCTGACGATCACGGCGATGGCCGAGCGCTGCCTGGCGCGTTTTCACGACGCCCACTCGGGCAGGGCGATGCGGCCTTGACGGCACGCCGTCAACTCGGGTAGCGTCTTGCGTATATGGGGTATGCCCGAAGGAGCGTTGCAATCGTGTCTTCTCCGATAATGAAAGCGATTGTGGTCGAGAACGGCGGCGCGAGCCTCGCCTGGCGCGACGTGCCACGACCCGAGCCGCAAGACGACGAGGTCCTGGTCCGCGTCCACGCGACCGCCCTCAATCGGGCCGACCTCTTGCAGCGCGCCGGGCTCTACCCCGTTCCGCCCGGCGCCTCACCGATCCTCGGCTTGGAGGTCGCCGGCGAAATCGTCGAGCTCGGACACGGCGTCGAGGACGTCTACGTCGGCGATCGCGTCTGCGCGCTGCTCGACGGCGGCGGCTACGCCGAATACGTCTGCGTACCCTCGGGGATGTTGCTGCACCTGCCGGAGCACATCCCAATGGCGGAGGCCGCCGCGGTCCCCGAAGTGTTCTACACCGCCTACCTCAACCTCTACCTCGAGGGGGAGCTCACGGCGGGGGAAAGCGCTCTGATCCATGCGGGCTCGTCTGGTGTCGGAACGGCGGCGATCCAAATCTGCCGCCATTTCGGCAACCGCGTCTACGTCACGACGAGCGCGTCGAAGATCGATGCCCTCCGCCGCTTCGAGCCGACACGGATCATCGACCGCGAGCGAGAGCGCTTCGTCGATGTCCTGCGCGAGCTCGGCGGCGTCGACGTGATCCTCGACCCCGTCGGCGGCGGATACCTCGCCGACAACCTGACGATCCTCAACAAACGCGGGCGCCTCGTGCTGATCGGGCTGCTCGGCGGTGTCTCGGCCGAGCTTCCGCTCGCGCGCCTGCTGATGAATCGGCAGCGGATCATCGGCTCGGTGCTTCGCAGCCGCAGCCGCAAGGAAAAGATCGAGATCACGCGGCGAATCGCCGAGCGAATCTGGCCAGCGATCTGTGACGGGCGCCTCTATGCGGTGATCGACCGAGAGTACAGCATCCTCGAGGCCGACAGCGCGCACGCGCACATGCGCTCCAACTCGGCGGTCGGCAAGATCGTCCTCAACGTGCCCCGAGACTGAACGTCTCACGGAGGGTGAAGCCACGTGCTGGACGTGACGAACGAGTCGAGCTGGACCTTCGGTGTGGTGTCGATCTTCCGCGGCGGTGGCGCCTCCCTCACAGCCGCGCTCTCGCCTTTTCTGCGGGCGCTCTCCGAGACCCTCAACCGCTGTGTGACGGCGCATTTCGCCGACGATTACCGCGACCTGCTCCGCGCCGTCCTGAGCGGCGAGACGACCCTCGCCTGGATGCCGCCGCTGTTGCACATGCACGCGGCACGCGGCGGCGCGACATTGCTCGCCCTCTGCGAGCGGAACGGCGAGCTGAGCTATCGCTCGGCCCTCTTGGTCCACAAGGATAGCCCCTATCAGAGCCTCGCCGAGCTACAGGGCGCTCGTTTCGCCTTCGGCGACCCACACTCGGCGGCGGGACACGTCTTTCCACGTCAGGCGCTACGCAACGCTGGCGTCGACCCGGACATCGATCGCGACCGTGTCGCCTATCTCGGGAGCCCCGAGGCGTGCGCTCGCGCCGTAGCCGAGCGCCTGTTCGACGTCTGCGCCTGCTATATCGCCGACGCCGAGTCCCCCGAGGAGCTCGATCCAGAGCGCGACATCCGGCTCCACCTCAAAGACGACGCCGCCTCGCTGCGCGTCCTCGGCATCACCGAGCCGATCCCCTGCGACGGCATCGTCGCCGCCCCTGGGATCGCCGAAGGGGTGCTGATCGAGCTGCGCAACTCGCTGTTGGTGCTCAACGCCAGCATGCGTTGGAAGGCGACGCTGCGGCGACTGTTCGAATCGACCGCCCTGCGCCCAGCGTCCGAGCGCGTTCGCCGTTCCCTTCGGGAGTGGAGCGACTCAGGTCTCCTCGACGAGATGCGAGAGTCGACAGCCGAATGACCGTTCGTCGGGACGCCGACATCACCAGGAGGAAGTGGATGCGAGAGTTTCAGCGTATCGGATGGCGACTGACGGCGATCGCGCTGTTCGCGATCGTCAGCGCCCCAGCCGCAGCCGACGTCGCACGAAAGCCTAGCAAGGGTGATCACCACGGTCACTATCCGGGCAACCGAACCACGCCTGACGTCGAGGCGTACATCCGGATGCTCGGGCGCAAATCCCGAGACGCCTGGCAGCACCCGGACGCTGTGGTGGCGGCCCTGCGGCTGCGGCCGAACGACACGATCGCCGACATCGGCGCTGGCGGTGGGTACTTCACGTTTCGCTTCGCCCGCCAGGTCACCCGCGGCACGGTGTACGCCGTCGAGATCGAGCCGAAGATGCTGCGTCACATCGAACGGGAGGCGAAACGCCTGAAGCTCACGAACATTCGCAGCGTGCTCTCGACCGGGAGCGACCCGAGGCTGCCGCGTCCCGTGCGCTGGGCCTTCATGTGCAACGTCCTGCACCACGTCGACCATCCGCGCACGTTTCTGCGCAACCTGGCGAAGTCGATCGTCCCGGGCGGCCGCTTCGTCGTGCTCGAGTACATCATGGGCAAGCTCCCGACCGGCCCGCCGGACCGGATCAAGATCCCGAAAAAACGCATCATCGCGATGGCCAAAGCGGCGGGCTTCCGACTCGAGCGCGAGCTCCCGACGATCGTGCGCTATCAGCACGTTCTCATCTTCCGCAAGCCGCGGCGCGTGAAGGGAAAATGAGGCGTGCCGCGCCCTCGTTCGTGAAGGCGCGTCAGTGAAGCATTGGACGCGGGCCTTTCGGCTCTCCCTCAGCGGCCACCGCGGCGCCCTCGCTCGTCTCGGCGCTCGGCGGAGCGACGGGCAGCTTGACGAAGCCCGCGGTATACGAGAGCTCGGGTAGCGCCAGAGTGCCCTCGAACTTCGGCGCGTCGCGCCATTGGGCGTGAGAGAGGGCGACCGCGTCGAAGAGATCGCGCGAAACCACGACCTCGGCCTCCTCGGCCACGCGCTGCAGGCGCTGGGCGACGACGACGGTACGCCCGAAGTAGTCCAGCTGGCCGTTCAAATTGACGGCGATGCAGGGGCCAACGTGGCCGCTGACGCGGACGCGCGGCTTGGAGCCGGACATCGCTCGCTGCAGCTCGATGCTCGCGTCGAGGGCGCCGCTCGGCTCGGCGAAGGCGAGCATGCCGCCATCCCCGAGCCCCTTGACCAGCGCTCCTCCGTGGCGATCGGCGATCGCCGCGAGCTCTTCGAAGAAGTCGAGCAGCGCCGAAAAGGCGTTGGCGTCTCCCTCGGTCGCGAACCAGTGGGAGGATTGGATGATGTCGACGAAGACGATCGCCTGCTGCCCCATGTCGAGCTGCGTGCCACAGTCGAGGAGCTCGCTGGAGAAGAGCTCGCGGAACGACTGCGCGTTCAGCACGTGCTTCGGCTCCAGGCGATCGTCGCCGAGACCTGGCTCCTCGATCAGCACGATCAGGGTCTTGTCGGTCGGGTTGACGAGCTCGATCGTCGGATGCAGGCCGCACTCGAGGCGTTCGGGCATTCGCGTGGCGATCACGCGCTGGGTTTCGCTCGCGCCCCGTGCGGCCACGTCGAGGACGCAGACACTCGATCCGTCGAGGGTTCGCAAGCGATACTCGCCGAGGTCGAGAAAAGGCGTGACGAGGGTCGTCGCCCCTGGCTGGAGCGGGTGTTGCGCCTTGATGTGCGGTCGGTGTGCCGGTTCGGCCGAACAGTAGTGGCGGGGCGTCGTGTCGCGAATCGACGGATGCGCCCGAAACGTGACCTCGATCGCGTGCTCGGTCGAGGTGACGAACGAGTGGTGACAGATCCGGCAGTATCCGCGACGGGGTACCGCCATCAGCTGTTCGTGGGACTCCCGAGCGCCGCGACAGAGGGGGCAGATCACGTCCCATTGCAGCGTGAGCACGCCCTCCCGCGTGGCGTACAGCGCGGCGCGCATCAGGTCGTTGAGCCCGACGCCCAAGCGGCGCGCCAGCGGACGCAGCTGGATACGATGCAAGTCGATACTGTCCGCGGTCTCGAGGTAGCGCAGCAACTCGCAAACCGCGAGGGCCGGAAGTCCGCGTTCGAGGAGCCGCTTCTGTGCTTCGTGCAACCGCCCGATCGCCGCCTCATCGGCACGGGGCATGCGTTTGTGCCGGATCGGATGACCTGGCAGCCCGCGCTCGAGCCACTCTTCGATCCGGCTCAGAATGATCCCCAGGCCGAGGCGGGTCTTGGAAAACATCGCCTTGAGCAGCAGACGCCCGATGGCGTTCGCTGGAATCCAGCCAAAATAGGCGATCACCCGCGTACGCTCGGAATCGAGGGCCTCGAGATAGCAGATCCCCTGATAGTGGGCGATTGGTCCTTTGTCGTAGTGTCGCCGCACCACGTAATACTTTTGGTCGACCCACTCCCAGGCGGGCTCCTGCCAGTGCAGCTGGATTCCGAACCAGCGCGTCTCGGCATGAAGGCCGAGATCGTTCTCTTCGAAGTCGATCTCGGGCATCCCCATGAAGCCCATCAACCGCGAGGTGTCGGCGACGATCGGCCAGAGCTTCTCGACGCTGCCGCGCACATCGAAGGCCCAGCAGAACTCGATCGGTCGGCCGCGCTTCCGCTCCTCGTCGCGGAAGGGAAAACGAGCGCGGATGTTCTCGAGCCCCAACGGAGATTCGGCTCCCCAGGTCTCGCTGGCCTTTCGGGCGTGTTGTCGCTTCCGAGCCATCGGATTCCCCATCGCTGATTCGCGTCTCGTTCTTAGAATCGCCGATTCGCCGCCCAAAGACCAGTCCAGTTTCTGCTCAATCGATGTCCGCCGCCGCTCGACGGCGCCCCACGAAGGGCCACGGGGGTCCAGAGCGAGCGGATCGTGCGGCGTGACGCGCGGATCACTGCGGTCTTGATCTGCATCAAATTCACATTTGATAACTATCATCGTGATATGACGGGCTTGCTGCGAAGGTACAGGTGAAGGTTTCGCGTACCGTAACGCTCGATCGCCACCTCGTGCCGTCCAACGCGGCGCAGTGGCATCGCATACAGGGAGAAGAATGATGGCCAAAACCCGACCGATGGACGGAAACGAGGCGGTGGCCCACGTATCCTACCGCTTGAACGAAGTGATCATGATCTATCCGATCACGCCGTCCTCCTCGATGGGTGAGTGGGCGGATGCCTGGTCGGCCGCAGGGGTTCCGAATCTTTGGGGCACCGTGCCGACCGTCGTCGAAATGCAGTCGGAGGGCGGCGTCGCCGGGGCGCTGCACGGCGCGGTCCAGACGGGCTCGTTGACGACGACCTACACCGCATCTCAAGGTCTGCTCTTGATGATGCCCAACATGTTCAAGATCGCCGGCGAGCTGACCCCGACCGTGTTTGACGTCGCCGCTCGCTCCGTCGCCGCCCAGGCCCTCTCGATCTTTGGCGACCACTCCGACGTGATGGCGACGAGACCGACGGGCTTCGGCCTGCTCGCTTCGGGATCGGTGCAAGAGGCTCACGACTTCGCGCTGATCAGCCAGGCGGCGTCCCTCGAGAGCCGGGTTCCCTTCGTCCACTTCTTCGACGGGTTCCGCACCTCTCACGAGATCTCCGACATCGAGATGTTGCAGGACGCCCAGATGCTGGCGCTGATCGACGAAGATGCGATCACCGAGCATCGGCGGCGCGCCCTCTCGCCCGAGCACCCTGTCGTTCGCGGCACGGCGCAGAATCCGGACATCTTCTTTCAGGCTCGGGAGACGGTCAACCCTTACTACGACGCCTGTCCGAGAGTCGTCGAGCGCGTCTTCGAGGCATTCGAACGCCAGACCGGCCGACGCTACCGCCTCTTCGACTACGTCGGTCACCCCGAGGCCGAGCGGGTGATCGTGCTGATGGGCA
>JAGQJP010000500.1 GCA_020430585.1 Myxococcales bacterium
CCATTGACGTAGCGGGCGCGCTGCTTGCGGCTGATCTCGTTGCTCGTCTGGGTGCTCAGCACGTTGGCCGCCACCGAGAGCGGGATCTCGACCTCGCCGCCCGGCGGGGTGTAGCGCAGCAGGTCCTGGCCCAGAAAGCGCTCCTCGAGCGTGAGGAAGGCGGGGCCGGTCGTCAGCGGCGTCTGCGACGTGTTCTGCAGCAGCAGATACTCCCAGACGCGATCGCGCTTCATGCGGGCCTCGTCGATCGTGCGATTGCGGTGCAACGCGTCCTTCTCCCGCGCCGGACCCGGCTGCCAGACGAAGAAGCGTTTGTAGGGCAGCGCGAGCTTCATCACCTGCACCATCGCGCGGGCGCCCTTCTCGATGGTCACGTTGCCGACGCGATGCACGTAGAGATTGCCCAGATCGAGACCGCTGCCGGCGAGCAGCGAGTGCTTGTCCGTGCCGAAGGGTTGCGTGTGGCTGCTGACGTTGCGGTGGCGCAGGTTGGTAAAGATCTGCGAGTTGTGGAAGTTGCCCAGCTGCAGCTGCTGATAGAGCGGGCGCACGAGCCCGCCGTAGAAGGTTGGCATCAGGCTCGTGCCGGCGAGGGGCGAGAGCGTCCGCTCCGATAGCAGGTTGGGCACGCCGATCACCAGCTCGAGGGTGGCGCGCTCGAAGCTCTCGACGTTGTTCTGCACCGTCGCCTGCATCTCGACGATGGCCCGCTTGCTACCGAGCGTGATGCGATAGAGCGGCACCCACTCGATGCCGGGCTGGATGTAGCCGATCTTCAACGGGTTGCGCGTCGTCTTCTTGAGGTGCAGGTAGAGGCGCGGCACACGCTTGACCGCCTTGCAGGTCTGCGTCGGCTTGCCGGCGAAGTGCACCAGGCGAATCTGCGCGCGGGGGACCATCGAGATCCCGCGCCCCGTGTCGAGCAGAACGAAGTCCGGCAGCCCGGCTCTCTTGCCCTTGAGCGAGTCGTAGCCCGTGATCGGCACCAGGCGCCCCTCGACGATCGCCTTCGAGTGCAGCTCGAGCCGCACCTTCTTCCCCGGATTGACCGCCAGCAGCGGACCCCACGAGCCACAGGTCGCGCTCTCCCAGCGCTTGCCCTCCTTGAGCCGCAAGCGATCGATCAGCGCGTCGTAGCCGCGTTGAATCCAGAAGCTGCCCTGCAGCGCCCGCGGCGGCGGATCCATCACCAGCCAGCCCGCGCTCGTCGGCTGGGCTGTGCGGATGAAGAAGCCCGTGCCATTCTTGAAGACCGTCACATGGCTCACCTTGCTGGTGAGCGTCCGCGCCTTGTCCGTCAGCGCGTCGGCGCGCGCCATCGCCGGCGGGCCGAGCAGCAACAGCATGCAGAGCCAGGGAACGCGTGGCGACTCGAAAAGCCCTCGTTTTGATCTCATCAAGGAAACTCCTACTCGTCGTGGTTGCCCGATCAGCATAGCGCGCCCCGCCCGACGGGTTGTCAGCCCGCTGTAAAGAGGTTGTAAGAACTCCGGAGGGTGTCGCGCCGTCTCGTGCCCGCTGCCACAGCGCAGGCCTCCCCCGACGGGTGGCAGGTGCCGCGGCTCTGGCCACCCCCGACGGGTGGCAGGTGCCGCGGCTTGGCCCGCCCCCCAAGGAGATTGCCAAGCTGGACGACCCTTGCTACGATGAATCGTCCAATCACCGACAACCATCTCATCCGCGTTCGGAGGTCGCCATGCGACGTCTCTCGACCCTTCTGTCGATCCTGTTTCTGATCACCATCGGCTGCGCGGCGGTCGGCTGCGGATCCAGCTCGAAGAGCGCCCAGGACACCGCGTCCGGGGGGGACGGACTCTCCGGCGACCAGTCCGACAGCGGGGCCGACGATCAAGGCGGTTCGGACCAGTCGCTGCCCGACCTGACGGCACAAGACACGCTCGACGGTTCCGCAGAGGTCTCACCCGGCGACGGCGTGGGAGATACGGGCGGCGACGCGATCACGGCGGAGGATCTGCTGAGCGACGACCTGCCCTCACCCGATGGCGGCGACGACGCAGCCGATCTGACCACGCCGCAATACAAGATCGCGATCGAGGCCGGCGACAACCAGAGCGCGACCGTCAACAGCGCGGTCGCCATCCCGCCGTCGGTCAAGGTCACCGATGACAACGATCAGCCGCAAAGCGGCGTGACGGTGACCTTCAGCGTCATTTCCGGCAACGGCAGCGTGGTCGGGGGCAGCGCGACGACGAACGACCAGGGCGTCGCCACCGTGACCAGCTGGACGCTGGGGACGACGGCCGGCGCGAACAAGCTGAGCGCCAGCGTGGGCGATCAGAGCGTCGAGCTCAACGCCACCGGAACGCCCGACAAGACGCAGACGATCAGCTCGAACCTACCGAGCAACGCCGGGGATGCGACGATCGGCAAGACGACACCGATCGAGCTGACGCTGCTCGACGTCTACGGCAACCCGGTGGCGGCGAACACCCAGATCGAGCTCAGCGTCGTCAGCGGCGACGGGGCGTTCTCGGCGCAGAGCGTGAGCACGGACGCCAACGGCAAGGCGACCTTTGGCGTCGGCGGCACGACGCCGGGACCGTTCGTCGTGCGGGCGACGGCCGACGGCAAGACGCTCAACCTGACGCTCAACCTCGTCCCGGGGCCCGCGGCGACGCTCGAGCTGACGGCGTTGACGCTGATCGAGGTCAAGACCTCGACCGAGGTCACGCTGACGCTGGTCGACGCCAACGGCTTGAAGATCCCGGGTAAGACGACCGTCGAGCTCTCGGTCGACAACGGCGGCAAGCTGAGCGAGACCAGCCTGGAGCTGACCGACGGCGTGGGCACGGTCACCTTCACCGCCGGCCCGACGGCGGGCGACGCGACGATCACCGCCAAGCTGAACGGGGTGCCCGACGCCACGCTGGCGATTACGGGCAAGCCCGGCGCGGCCGCCAAGCTGAGCGCGCTGCTCGGTCAGGGCCAGCTGCTGGCGCTCGACGGCGCGGCGACGATGGCCGTCATGCTGACCGATGCCGACGACAATCCGCTGCCCAATCAGAAGTTGAAGCTGGCCCTCGGCTCGCAGATCACCGGCAGCGTGCCGCAGGAGATCACGACCGACGGCAAGGGCCGGGCCACCTTCGCGCTGACCGTGCAGAGCAAGCTCAGCGTGCAGCCGACGTACACCACGGTGACGGTCAAGACACAGGATGACGCGCTGAGCCTGGATTTCGTCAACCCGATCGCGGACAGCACGAGCGGAATGTTGTCGATCACCACGCCAGCGAACGGCAGCAATCATACCGTCAACACGAGCGTCACGATCGACGTCAGCGTCCTCGACGTCAACCTGAATCCAGAGCCCGGCGTCCCCGTCACCTTCACCATCGTCGCCGGCCTGGGCGACGTTGGTGGGAACCAGCAGACGGTGGTCGCCGCCAACGGCCAGGGCATCGCCTCGGCGCAGCTCCAGCTGGCCAAGCTCGTGGGGCAGGTGCAGATCGTGGTCTCCGCCGCCGGCATGCCGAGCAAGACCTTGACCCTCAACGCCATCGCCGACGCGGCGGCGTCGCTGACACCTAGCGGGGTGCCGCTGGCGGTGACCGTGGGAACCGGCGGTACCCAGGTGCTGGGCGTCGTGCTCCGCGACCAGTACGGCAACCCGATCTCCGGCGAAGCGATAAAATTCGAGGTCCTGAGCGGCCAGGCCGCCTTCGACGACGGCTGCAATCCGACCAAAGAGCTCAATACCAACGGGATTGGCTATGTGGGCGCGGCGCTCCAGGCCCCCGAGAGCGCCGACGTGACGATGGTCAAGGTCACCGCGGTCAACGTCCCGACGCTGACGCTGACCTTCAGCTTCACCACCAGCGGCCCCGACGGGTTCGGCCGCTTCACCGTCGACGCCGCGAGCCACATGGCGCTCCTGCCCGGGGAGACGATCCCGATCGTGGCCACCCTCACCGACTTCGTCGGCACCCCGATCGTCAATCGGATCGTGACCTTCACGAAGACCTCGGGCGACGGCGCCTTCGTCGGCCCGACGACGCTGTTGACCGACGCCAACGGGCAGGTCCGCGCGCTCTTCACCGCTCCCGCGAACGACGGCGGCGAAGCGCTGCTCAGCATTGCCACGGCCGGAAACGACGAGGGCGAGTTCGAAACGCTGACGGTCAACGTGCGCGCGCACCAACCGCTGAGCGTCGGAACCAACGGCGTCGTCACGCTCACGCTCGACGGCATCGACGGCGTCACCCAAGTCCCCCAGCAGAACATGCTGCTGATCGACGCAATGGTCGCGTTCAAGGACGGCACCGAGCGCTTCGACGTCTACCTCTTCGACGGCGCCGATGGCACGCTGACCAACCTGACCCGCATGCTGGACATCGACTACGAGGAGATCTACGTCGGCAACGGCATCCTCGCCAGCGATGGCAAGTCGCTCTTGCTCCCCTACTACAGCCAGTCCAAGCCGCAGCTCGTGCACTGCGATCTGACCCAGGCGCGCTGCCGGCGGCTGTTGACGAATCGCGAGACGATCGCGGACAACCTGACGATCTCCGCTGACGGAAGCACCGGCTATTTCCGAACATACAAGGGCAATGCCTGCGGCACGGCACAGAGCCGCTACCTCTCGCTGGAGCTGGCGAGCTTCGATTCGGTCCCGCAGCTGGTGACCGCGATCGGCAGCGCCGACAACTCGATGACCCAGATCTTCGTCTGCGGCAACGCCGTCTGGTACTTTACGCACGGCGGCCGCGACAAGCTGACACGTTGGGATGGAACGACCAACACCGACGTGCTCGACCTCAACCCCGGCGCGATCGCCGGCATTAGCTATTACAGGAACGGCGCAACGTGCTTCGCCCTGGTTCAGCAGAACGGCGTCAAGCGCGTCGAGCTCAACGACAGCGGCGTCCCCAACGGCCCCGAGAGCCTCGATCCGCTGGGCTTCCCCTTACTTTCGCTGAAGAACCTCGCCTTGCTGACGTTCAGGTTCGGCGGCGCCTCACACTACACCGATCTGACGACGGACACCCAGTTCGACGTCCAACCCTTCACGCTCAGTCCCACCGGCGGTCTTACGCGGGGCCTCGTGCCGACCGAGAGCTACGCCTTCCTCGCGGGTTCGGTCGTGATCAACGGCGTGTACGTGCTCAAGCTCCCGGCCCAGAATGGCGACAAGCTCAAGCGCGCCTCGCTCTGGAACGACTTCGCCCTGGGGAGGTTCGAATTCAGCGCCGACGGCACGAAGATGGTCTTCGTCCAATCCCCGACGAGCGACAGCACCTTCAACCAGCTGTTCGAGGTGGTGCTCGACGAGATCCCCGCGGACGAACAGGGCACGCCGCCGCACAAGAAGCTCGGCTTCAAGGACGACCCCGCCGCGCTGACGCTGAGCGGCCAAAAGCTACTGGACCTCGGCCTCGACCCCGCGGGCAAGTGGATCGGCGTCCTCGGCGATCCCCAGGTCGACGGCGACTACAAGGCCTACCTGATCGACTGGACGACGCAGGCGACGTTCCCGATCCTCCAGTTCAGCGGCATCGCCGAGCTGCAGCAGGTCCACTTTACCGGCACTGGCGGCTGGGTCGGCGTGGACATCGGCGACAAGGCGCTCAGGCTCTTCGACCTGAGCAAGGACGTCAGCGCCTACGACCTGACGAAATAGCAACAGGAGGGAGCATGAAGCGCACGATTTGGCTTGTCTTGGGGCTGTTGGCGTTTTTCGGCTGCAATCGGCCCGAGGGCGGACAGGCGCCGCTCGCGGACAGCGTGGCGGACGTGTCCGGCGATACGGGAGCCGCGGATACCGACCTGAGCACGGACGACTCTGTCGCCGACGCCGAGGTACCGCTCGAGGTGCCAGCCGACCGGCCGATCCTCCTCTATAACGGCACCACGGCGATCGAGCACAACGCCAAGCTCGAGCCGGCGGGGTTCACCGGGCCCAACGAGACGCAGTGTGCCGACGATCCCACGCGCCAGTACATCGCCGAGATCGTCACCAACGGCATTGGGGACATCCAGGTCGACTACCACTGGGCGCCGGTCGTCTCGGGGCCCGACCCGACGCGGCCGACGCTCGACCAGCCGGAGTGGTCGCTCGCTGGGACGTTGAGACGCGCGGAGGACTCGGACGACGACGTGCTCGGCGACCATCCCTTCGGGCTCGACTTCGTCTTCGACGTGGTGCTCGACGCGCCCTTCACCTTCATGAGCTATCCCGACGACGATGGCGAGCACTCGCTGCACTGCGAGATCGAACAGGGGACGTTTCCGCGCAGCGCCTTCGACTATTGGCCGAAGGCGGGTGACCGCACGCTGCTGCGCGGCGTCTGGGTCTTCGACTGCGGGCACCCACCCTACGAGGCCGAGCTGCACCCGCCGACGTTCTTGGCCTTCGCGCGGGCCCTGGACGCCAAGACGACGCTGAGCCTGACCTTCGTCGCGCCCTACCGCTCGTCGTTGCTCTTCAACCCCTCGACCGAGTTGACGACCCAGTTCGACAATCTCGACCGCTTCAGCGACTCCAGCACGCAACCCTTCTCGCAGGCCCTCGTCTCCTCGGTCTATCGCGCGATCGGCGGCAAGATCGACCGACTGCAAGCCCATGCGCTGATGGTCGCCAACCGCTTCGAGCCGATCGACTACCTGGTCTGTGCGCCGTTGCCGCGACCCACCGGGGCGACGCTCGCCGCGAGCTGGCGCTTCAGCGCGCGCACTGGGGTCGAGCTGCGCGTCGAGGCCGATGACGAGAGCGGCTGCGTGCGCGTGCGCGCCGCGATGAACGACAGCTACACGCCGATGCCGCTCCCCTACAAGAGCACCGACTGGCCCTGGGAGGAGCTGAGCAAGAGCGCCTCGGGGCAGCTGTCGAACCCGATCGACGTTTTGGCCGAGATCCGCAAAATCGTCAGTTCGCTCGGAATCAACCCCGACAACATCGCGGCCTTCACGGCCGACCACCCCCCGATCATCGACGCCTACGACGCGCTGCAGCCGAGCGACGGCGCGGACCTCGACACTCCGACGGAGATTCGCCTGCAGGCCGACGACCAGCCCTTCCCGTTCTACGGCCGCGTCCGCGCTGCCTGGAAGTAAGGCCCACGAGTGCGAATCCTGGCCTACACAGCGCTGTTGCCGGCGGCGGCGACGTTTTATTTCCTCGTGTTCTGGCGCTGGTTCGACTTCTGGCGGCGACATCGGGTGGCGACGTACGCGCTGATGTTCGCCTCGGTCGTGGGACTGGGCCTGGCGATACACCTCGGCCGCGGGAGTGTCTTCGCCGGCCGGCTTCCGTTGCCGGTCGCGGTGAAGGTGCTGGGGTGGCTCGTCGTCGTCGTGTCCGTCGTTTTCGGCAGCTGGGCCGACCGCCAGATCGGCCTGCGCGTGCGCTCTTTCACGCCGTTCTTCGAGACCCACGGGCGAATTCGGCTGGTGACAAGCGGCGCGTACGCCGTGGTGCGGCATCCGATCTACGCGAGCGGCATCTTCTATCAGCTCGGCGTGTTTGGGGTCAGCGGCTTCCCGAGCGTTCTCGTCGCGGGGCTCGTATTTGGCCTCGGGGCGCTCTGGTTCACGCGTCAAGAGGAGCGGCGGCTGGTCGCGCTGCTCGATGATCCGAGCGAATACGAGCGCTACCGTGCCCGCGTCCCGGCGCTCGTCCCGCGCTTTGGACGAGCGCGGCGGCGAGGACGTGGCGACACGTAACGCCACGAACCCGCTTGATCGCCTACTCGTGGTCGGAGGCGCCAAACTCAACGATTCGGTCAACGTCTTTCATGGGACGTTCTCCCGCAAGGAGCACGAGAGCTGCGTGGTTCCGGTGCTCGCGATTCCGTTCGTCTACTCGATCGCCTCGATGAATGGTATGATGAACGACGCCGGGGGGCGGGCGCGGTCCTGTCGAATCCAAACCTCGAGGGGGAAAGCCTATGACACACACACTGGTCGTGACCTTCGTCGGACCGGACCGGGTTGGCATCGTGCAGCGGTTGTCCAAACTCGTGGCGAGTCGCGGGGGTAACTGGGAAGAGGGCCGGATGGCCTGCCTCGCCGGACGTTTCGCCGGAATCTTGAAGGTCACCGTGGAACCGGCGCAGGCCGGCGCACTGGTAGCAGCCCTGCGAGGCCTGGAAGCGGAAGAGCTGTCGGTCTTCGTCGACGATATCGGGGTCTTCGAGTCGCAGACCCTCGGCGACCGGTCGCGGCTTCGGCTCGAGCTCACCAGCCTCGACCACCAGGGCATCGTCTCGGAGATCTCCGCGGTGCTCGCGAGCCATCGGATCAACATTCTCGATCTGACCTCCGAGCGCTTCGAGGCTCCGATGAGCGGCGACGCGATGTTCCGCGCGGTCGTGGAGCTCGAGCGGCCGACCGATGTGTCCCTCGAGCAACTCGAGGACGAGCTGCGCGCGTTGGCCCTCGACGTGGTTGTGCAGATCGAGCTCAGCGAGAGCGGCTGAGCGGGCTCCCGTGGATGGGATCGAACCGCAAGAGTTCCTACAATCAAGCACGGAGAGAGAGCATGAACCGGTTGAATCATTGCATACTACGGGCGCTCGCGCTGCTTTTCGCGATCAGCTCGCCCGCGCTGGCCAAAGACGAACCGATCACCTACAACGCGCCAGATGGCCTGAAAATCGACGGGATGCTGGGACGGCCGAGCGGGAAGTCGGAGCGGGTGATCGTCCTCCTCGCCGGGTCCGGGGCGTACGACATGAACCTCGACCTGACGGTCGCCTCGAAGGACAAAAAGACGAAGATCCTCTGGCTCAAGGACATCAGTGACGCGCTGGTCAAACAGGGCTTCACCACACTGCGGTTCAACAAGCGCCCGTATCAGATCGGCACGACGATCATCAGCGCCGCACGCAAGGCGAAACGCAAGCTGACGCCAGCGGAACGGAAGATCGTCGACGCCTTCGTAGCCAATCCCGTCAAATACTACGTCGAAGATGCCAAGGGCCTGGCCCGGTTGGCGCGCGCGACGTTTCCCAAGGCGAAGATCTACTTCCTCGGCGGCAGCGAGGGTACCAACGTGGCGATGTGGGCGGCCCACGAGCTGAAGTGGATCGCCGGTGTGGCCAACATCGGGTTCTACAGCCAACCGCTGATGGTGCTGACCTATATTCAGGCGGTGTTGCGTCCGGCGTACCTGTTCCAGTTGATGGACCGCGACGGCGATGGATGGGTCACCAAGGCCGAAATGGAACAGACCAAACATCCGATCGCAGCGGCCTTGTTGGCGCAGCTCAAGGTGCTCGACGCCGACGGCGACGGCAAGCTGAGCCGCAACGAGTATCTGGGGATGATCTTGGCGAACAAGCTCGTACGCAAGCGCTGGAGCACGAGGTACACGGTGCAGGAGCTGCGCTACCCGAAGATGGCCACGGTGCTGAAGGCCGCGACCTACAAGGTGGCCTTCTTCTCCGGGCTGTGGGACAACCAGACGCCGGCCTATCACACGATGGCGATCGAGCTGCTCGCCAAGAACGCCTGGGGCAAAAAGAACTTCAAGTTCTGGTACTTCCCCAAGCTCGGACACTGCCTCGACCCCAGGTCGTCCAGCCATGATCTGTACTATCAGCCGATCGACCGCAACGCGCTGAATACGCTGGCCACGGGGCTGAACGCCTTCTTCGACTGACTGGCATCGATACTCTACCTAGTTGACTGAGAACCCATCAAGGGGAGGGAACGATGCTTCGATTCGATTGGCGCGCGCCACAGGCCCTGGTTGTCTTGCTCGTCCTGCTGGCCTGCGGCTCGGCGATGGCGGACAACGGCGGGAAGCTCGGCGAGAAAGATCTCAAGGACAAGAAGGCCTGCGGCAGCGAGCCGGCGCCGGACAACTGGGAGAAGATGACGCCGCTGACGAATCCAGATTACCTCTACGCCTTCTGGCGCGAGGAGGCCTGGATCGCCGAGTGCTTCAACCAGGTGAACTACGAGTGCGGGGATGCGATCAGCGACGAGGAGACCGCCGAGCTGGTCTCCGCCGTCGAGCAGGATATCAAGGCGCTGCTCTACTACGAAGAGGAGTATCTCGGCGGGACGGTCAGCGAGACCGAGAAGCTCGAGGAGACGATGCTCTCGGCGGCGCGGCATGTCCACGATCTGCTGGTCAAGAAGAACGTCGACGCCACGCTCTCCTACGTTTGTCGACACTACGCCTTCGCCCTCAAGTCAGTGCTCGCCGGGCTGCACATCAGCGGATCGATCGAGTGCGGTGAGTGTCCGGGCAGCGTCTTCACCTCCCACGCCTGGATCGAGGTCCCGGGCGATGACGCGACCTACCTGCTCGACGCCGCCAACCAGCACTACGTCCGCGTAACGAACTAGCCGATCCGAGGCTCCTCATTCGCGCTCGGGCGGGTCCAACGGTGGCAACGGCCAGCGAAAGAGGACCGTCGGCACCTCGCCCAGCGAGATGACGAGCACTTCGGCGTGAGTTGCGACCGCCAGGCGCTCGAGCTGCGGGTCGAAGGCGGTCGCGGCGAAGGGAAACGCCAGGCGAAGCCGCGGTTCGGGACAGAAGAGGTCGCCGTTGGTGTCGACCCAGCACCACACGCCCGCCGCCGAACGCCCAATCGCGGCGCTGTGAGCCAGATCGGAGTCGTCCCGCGCCTCGTTCCAGGCGTCCTCGAGCGCGTCGCGCTCGTCGTCGCTCCGCTCGTCGGTGACGACGACGCTCCCGTCTTCCTGCAGCCAGATCGAGGGCGTCTGGTCTGCTCCGCAGGTCGTCAGGTGCACGAGCCCGCTCTCGGTGTCGATCACCTCGCCCTCGTCCATCCCGTCACTGACCCAGATGAAGCCGCCGTCGCGGGTGTAGGCGTTGAGCGTCGGGCGATCCGCTTGCTCCATCACGGCGAGGTGCTCGCCGCTTCGCGCCTTGACCAGCCAGCCGTCCTCGGGCTCCGCGTGTTGTAGCGATGTCTGCGTCAGCGTATCGGGATATCGCTCGCAGAACGCGCGCTCGAGCAGGTCGTAAACCGCGAGCCCGCTCCAATAGCGCGTGGGGCGGTCCTCACCTTCAGCCGTTTCGCTGACCTGGTTGTACTCGTCGAGGAGCAGCAGGTAGCGCGCGTCGCGGTCGAGCAGCGTGGCCGTGACAAAGCGGGGCAGCACGACGGTATGGCGCACGGCGCCATCGGAGGGGCTCGCGATCGCGAGTCTCTCGCCCTGCTGGATCAATAGCTCATCGGCGTCGCGCCAGATCAGCCGCAGCGCGGGGGGCTCGTCCCGCCAGGAGTACAGCTCCTCCTCCTCGGGTGTGAGGGCACCGGGCCGGCGGAGCTCGATCTGCGTCGGCATCGGCCTCCCGGGTTCCCAAACGCTCGGATCGCCATCGGGGGGCGCGACGACCATTTCGCAGAGCGCGTCGAAGGCCTGCTGCGTCATCCGCTCGTCGTTGCGCAGAATGATCGGCGGCGCGTCGAGCTCGATCAGACGCTCCAAGCGGTTGAGACACATGAGGAGCTTCTCGTACGCCCGATTTACCGGGTTGGGGACGCGCAGAGGCTTCGC
>JAGQJP010000501.1 GCA_020430585.1 Myxococcales bacterium
AACCCTTCGTCGACCACGTTCGGGCCTGGATCGACGAAGGCCTCTGCGTTCTCCTCGTCGCTGCATACCGCAGCCAGGCCCAGCGCTGGTCGGACCTGCTCGAGTCCTACCCGGTCGACGTGCAGCTCGTCGAGGACCCCCTCACGCCGAGCGCCCTCTCGATTATTCGCCGCGACGCCCGACCGCGCGCCTACATGGTGATCGGCCGCCTCAACGGTGGCTTCGTCGACCACCAGAGCCAGCTCGCGCTGATCGGCTACGAAGAGCTGTTCGGGCGCAAGGTGCACAAGCCGCGCCGTCGCTCGGAGAGCCCCTTCAGCACCGACTTCCAGGACCTGCGACCCGACGATCTGGTGGTGCACGTCGATCACGGGATCGGCAAATACCGCGGGCTGATGACGCTCTCGGTCGGCGGGATCGACTTCGACTTCATGCGCATCGACTACCGCGGGGAGGACAAGCTCTACGTCCCCGTCGCGCAGCTGAACAAGGTTCAGAAGCTGACGGGTACCGAGAAGGTGCCACCGCTGGCCAAGCTCGGCGCCGCGACCTGGGCCAAGACCAAGGGTAAGGTGAAAGCCGCGGTGCGTGAGATGGCGGACGATCTGCTGCGCCTCTACGCCCAACGCGCCGCCTCGCCCGGGCACGCCTTCACGCCGCCCGATAGCTTCTTCCGCGAATTCGAAGCGGCCTTTCCCTTCGAAGAGACCCCGGATCAGGAGCGGGTGATCGCCGAGGTCCTCGACGACATGGCGCGAGACCAGACGATGGACCGCCTGGTCTGTGGTGACGTCGGCTTCGGTAAGACCGAGGTGGCGATGCGCGCGGCCTTCAAAGCGGTGCTGGACGGCAAGCAGGTCGCCGTGCTCTGCCCGACGACGGTCCTCGCCGAACAACACTTGCTGAGCTTCCGCGACCGTTTCCACCGCTACCCCGTGCGAATCGAGAGCCTCTCCCGCTTCAAATCAAAGCCCGAACAGAAAGAGGTGCTCAAGGCGCTCGCCGCGGGGCAGATCGACGTCGTGATCTCGACCCACCGGCTGCTCTCGAAGGACGTCGTCTTCCGCGATCTCGGGCTGCTCGTCGTCGACGAAGAGCACCGCTTCGGCGTCGCCCACAAAGAGCGGCTCAAGCAGCTCAAGCATCAGATCGACGTCTTGACGCTGACGGCGACACCGATCCCGCGGACGTTGAACATGAGCCTTTCCGGGATCCGCGACCTCTCGATCATCGCCACGCCCCCGCAAGATCGACTCGCCGTCGTCACGCGCGTCGAGCCGACCAACGATCGTACGATCCGCGAGGCGATCCTCTTCGAGCTGCGCCGCGGCGGTCAGGTCTACTTCGTGCATAACCGCGTCCAGGACATCGAGAAGGTCTCCGACAAGCTCGCCGAGCTCGTGCCCGAGGCGCGGCTGGTGATCGCCCACGGTCAGCTGGGGGAAGGCGAGCTCGAGAAGCGGATGCTCAGCTTCATGCACGGCGAAGCGAACGTGCTCATCTGTACGACGATTATCGAAAGCGGGATCGATATCCCCCGGGCGAACACGATGTTCATCCATCGCGCCGACGCCTTCGGCCTGGCGCAGCTCTACCAGCTGCGCGGGCGTGTCGGGCGCTCGAAGGATCGCGCCTTCTGCTACCTGCTGGTCCCCAAACCCGACGCACTGACCAACGACGCCCGCCAGCGCATCGGGGTGATGCAGCGCTTCTCCGAGCTCGGCGCGGGGTTCCAGATCGCGACCTACGATCTCGAGATCCGCGGGGCCGGCGAGCTTCTCGGCACGTCGCAGTCCGGACAGATCGCCGCGGTCGGTTTCGAGCTCTATTCGCAGCTCCTCGCCGAGGCCGTCGCCGAGCTGCGGGGCGAGGCGATCGACGACATCCCCGATCCCGAGATCAAGGTCGCCGTCGAGGCGCTGATCCCCGAGAGCTACGTCCCGGACACCAACGTGCGGCTGATCCTGTACAAGAAGCTCGCCGCCAGCCGCAACGAAGAGGAGCTGCAGTACGCCGTCG
>JAGQJP010000502.1 GCA_020430585.1 Myxococcales bacterium
ACTTCATGGAGCTCGTGCAGCGCGACACCAACCTCGGCATTCGCCTCTTGTGGAACCTGAACAAGGAGTTCGCCTCGCGGCTGCGGAACACGAGCCAGGAGATCGCGAACCTCTACCTCGGCCAGGAGCCACACTGACCCACTCGCTGGTCGCGGCTGTCGTCTCGCGGCCAGAGGCTTGGACGAACGCTACTCCAGCGGACAGCGGGTTGGATGAAAGCTACTCCACTAGTGGGACAGCTGGTTACAGCTCCCGACCCCGGCTCCCGGAACAATGCGTTGAAATTATTACGAACGTGTTAACGCGCGGTTAGCGGAATGTTTCTTGCACACTCTCGCCGCGAGTGCGCTGAACCGATCGCGCCAGACCTCGTTCCAGACGCGAAAAACTTGTCATTTCGCCGAGGTCGCGCGAGAACATAGATGGGGCGACTTGACTTTTTGGACCCAGTGTGAAAGAAAAGTTGCGATTCTCTGGCGATCAGGGAGCCCCGCTTCGGAGTGTATATGTCGGCAATTTTACATCCTGTTCTGAGCACAGCGGCTGAGCGAGCGCGACGCGAACGAACCGTTCCCGAGGTCAACGAGGCTGTCAAGAGTATCAAGCCGTACGTGGCGACGTCGTCGTTGGACAAGATCGCCCAGCGTCCCGAGGACGTGGCCTACAAGCTCGATTGGAACGAATCGACCATCGCCCCTTCGCCGCGGGTCCGAGAAGCGCTGGCGGGGCTTCTGGCGGGTGGTCATCCCCTCAATTGGTATCCCGAGCAGCGGAACCAGAAGCTGATGAGCGCGCTGAGTGCCTACACGGGTCTCGACGCGGAGAGCATTCTGGTGACCAACGGTTCCGACGACGCCCTCGAGCTGGTCTGCAAGACCTTCTTGAACAACGACGACGAGGTGATCGTCCCGTCGCCGACCTACACCCACTTCTTGGTCTTCGCGGGCGCGATGGGGGCGAAGCTGATTCGGGTCTACAACGACGAGCCGATGAGCCCGAACCTGAAGATGATCCTTCAGGCGCTGACCTATGACTCGAAGTTGCTCTATCTGGTCAATCCGAACAACCCGACGGGCGTGATGTACACCGAGGAACAGATTCGTCTAATCCTCGAAACCGCGCCGCACACGGTCGTGATCGTCGACGAGGCGTACTACGAGTTCGCGGGGACCTCGATGGCCCATCTGGTCAACGAGTACGAGAACCTGGTCGTCACGCGTACCTTCTCGAAATCGTTTGGGATCGCCGGCCTGCGCATCGGCTATCTGCTCGCGTCGCCGCGGCTGGTGGTCGAGCTCACGCGCCTGCACAATCCCAAGAGCGTCAATCTCTTCGCCCAAGTGGCGGCAGAAGCGGCGCTCTCCGACCTGGAGTACCTGCACCGCTATGTCGATCAGGTGACCCAGTCGAAACGAATTCTCGTCGATTTTCTGCGCTCTCGCGGGGTTCATGCCCTCGAGACGCCCGCGAACTACGTCCTGGTTCGCGTTCACGATACGCGGCGGTTCTGTCAGCTGCTCGAGGACGAGAATGTCTATGTCCGCGATCGCAATGAGATCCCGCAGATGAAGGGCTTCATCCGAATGTCCGTGGGCACCGTCGAGCAGACCCACGAGATCATCGCGCGGATGGAGCGCGTCCTCGACCGCGATTTCAGCCTCTACGCCATCTGACGCTCTGTTTCGATCCCCTGAAATGATAGCATCCGCGATAGAGCTGGCCGTCGTCTTCGACATGGACGGTGTGCTCGTCGACACGAGCTCGTCCTACGATCGAGCGGTCGTCCTCACGGTCGAGCGATATCTGCGCCACGTCCTCGGCGCGGCGAGCGAGCTCGCGACACCAGCCGCCGTCCGGGCGCTGCGTCAGGCCGGCGGTTTCAACAACGATTGGGATTTGAGCTACGCGTTGCTCGTCTGCGCGGTGGAGCGGCCCGCGCTCGGGTTGGCGGAATTCCACGCGATCTGCGAGGCCGTGCGCGGCGCCGGTGGCGGAATCGACGCCGTCGCCGAGGTTCTCGGCCGCTCCGAGATCGCCTCACGGCGCTTTCGGGGCGTCGAGTACGACGGCGACGTGGAGAGCGGCAATCGCGTCAAGCGTCTATTTCAGCAGATCTATCTCGGTGGCTCGCTCTTTCGCGCGCTCTATCGCAGCAAACCCGAGAGTTGGAGCGAAGCGGGGTTGATCGACGACGAGACGCCGATGCTCGATCGCGGCGTGTTGGCGCTCCTCGCCTCACAGGCACGCCTCGCGATCGCGACCGGGCGGCCACGGGCAGAGGCGCAACACGCGATCGAGCGCTTCGGCTGGAGTGGCGTCTTCGATCCGATCGTGACCCTCGACGACTGTCCCCCAGGGCGACGCAAACCGAATCCCTATCCGCTTCAGCAGGCGTTCGACGGGATCGACGCGCGGGCCGCTCGGGGCGCGAATGTCCGGATCTATGTCGGCGACCTGCCCGACGATCTTCGCGCGGCGCGCGCCGCCGCGAGCGCGTATCGAGAGCCATTGCTCTTCTTCAACGTTGGTCAGTTGGACGGCGCCGACGCTCGTCTGCAATCACCGAACGAGCTTCCCGACGAGTTGCGTCGACGCGGCTGGTTGCCCGCTGACGAGTAGACCCAGCGCTCGCGGTTCAGCTGCGCTTCGAGTAGGTCAGCCCCGCCCCATCGGCGCGCACGTCACCGACGATATCGTCGCCCGGGAGCAGGTCGCCGCGCAGCACCTCGCGGGAGAGCGGGATCTGCACGTGCTTCTGAATCGCCCGCTTGAGCGGCCGCGCCCCGAAGGCGGGATCCCAGCCTTCCCGCGCGAGGAATCGCTTCGCCGACTCGGTCAGCGTCAAGCTCATCCGCTTCTCGGCGAGGAGCTTGTGGAGTCGCCGCAGCTGGATGTCGACGATCCCTTCCAGCTCCTCCTCGGTGAGGGAGTCGAAGATCACGATCTCGTCGACCCGGTTGAGGAACTCGGGGCGGAAGTGGCGCTTCAGATCCTCCATCACCTGGGCTCGCATACGCTCGTTGTCACCGGCGAGCTCTTGAATGTTGTGGCTGCCGATGTTCGAGGTCATGATGATCACCGTGTTGGTGAAGTTCACGGTGCGCCCGTGGCTGTCCGTCAGTCGCCCGTCGTCGAGGATCTGCAGAAAGATGTTGAAGACATCCGGATGCGCCTTCTCGACCTCGTCGAAGAGGATCACGCTGTAGGGTCGCCGCCGAACGGCCTCTGTCAGATGGCCGCCCTCTTCGTAGCCGACGTAGCCCGGAGGCGCGCCGATCAGGCGGGCGACGGCGTGCTTCTCCATGTACTCGGTCATGTCGATGCGGATCAGCGCTCGATCGTCATCGAAGAGGAACTCGGCCAGCGCTTTGGCTGTCTCGGTCTTGCCGACCCCCGTCGGCCCAAGGAAGATGAAGGAGCCGATCGGCCGGTTCGGATCCTGAAGCCCCGAACGGGCGAGACGCACCGCATTCGAGACGGCGACGATCGCTTCGTCTTGCCCGACGACGCGCTGGCGCAGACGCTCCTCCATGTTGAGGACCTTCTGCATCTCGCCCTCCATCATCTTTGTCACGGGTACGCCCGTCCAGAGCGCGACGACCTCGGCGATATCCTCGGCGTCGACCTCTTCCTTGAGCATCTTCTGCTCTTTCTGCAGCTCCTGGAGCTGTGCGTTTTGGGCGGAGAGCTGCTTGGTCAGCTCGGGTAGCACGCCGTACTTCAGCTCCGCCGCCTTCTCGAGATCTCCCAGGCGTTGCGTGCGGTCGATCTGCTGATTGGCCGCCTCGATCTTCTCCTTGAGCTGCTGGATCTGCTCGATCACGGTCTTTTCGTTCTGCCAGTGGGCGCGCATGCCCGAGCTCTGCTCGCGATAACCCGCGAGCTCACGCTCGAGCTCGACGCGACGCTCGGCGGAGTGGGCATCGGTCTCTTTCTTGAGCGCTTCGAGCTCGATCTGGGTCTGGACGATCTTGCGCTCGATCTCGTCGATCTCTGTCGGTAGCGAGTCGATCTCGATCCGCAGCCGGCTCGCCGCTTCGTCGATCAGGTCGATCGCCTTGTCCGGCAGGAAGCGATCGGAGATGTAACGATTGGAGAGCGTCGTCGCCGCGACGATCGCCGAGTCGAGAATCCGCACGCCGTGGTGCACCTCGTACTTCTCCTTGAGGCCACGGAGGATCGCGATCGTGTCCTCTTCGCTCGGCTCGACCACCAGCACTTGCTGAAAGCGTCGCTCCAGCGCCTTGTCTTTCTCGATGTACTCGCGATACTCGTCGAGGGTCGTCGCCCCGACGCAGCGCAGCTCACCGCGCGCCAGGGCCGGTTTGAGCATATTCGAAGCGTCCATCGCACCCTGCGCGGCGCCGGCGCCAACGAGGGTGTGCAGCTCGTCGATGAAGAGCACGATCTCGCCATCGGCGCGGCTGATCTCTTTGAGCACCGCTTTGAGGCGCTCTTCGAACTCGCCGCGAAACTTCGCCCCCGCGATCAATGCTCCCAGATCGAGACTCAAGAGCTGCTTGTTCTTCAGCGTCTCGGGAACGTCCCCGTTGATCATTCGCTGCGCCAAACCCTCGACGATCGCCGTCTTGCCGACCCCCGGGTTCCCGATCAGCACGGGATTGTTCTTTGTGCGTCGACTCAACACCTGGATCACACGCCGAATCTCGTTGTCGCGCCCGATTACGGGGTCGAGCTTTCCCGCCCGTGCCGCGGCGGTGAGGTCCCGGGTGTACTTCTTCAACGACTCGTAGCGCGCCTCGGGGTTCTCGTCGGTCACGCGTTGCCCGCCGCGGACGTCCGTCAGCGCCTGCAGCACGCGCTCGCGCGTGACACCATGGGTCTGCAGCTCGTCTTGGACCCCGCACTCACGGTCGGTCATCGCC
>JAGQJP010000503.1 GCA_020430585.1 Myxococcales bacterium
CGACTGCGTCGACGCCGGCGCGCCGAAATGCCTCTGCCAGAACCCCGCCGGCTGTACCGGCTGCGGCCCGCTCAACCTGACCTGCGTGATCGGCGAGCAGTGTATCGACGGCCAGTGCCGTTGCAGCTCCGACAGCTTCTGCCCACCCGGCTTCGTCTGCGAGAGCGGCCTCTGTCGCTGCCAAAACCCCGCGGGCTGCGACTGCCGCGGTGCCCTCTGTTTCGCCGGCGAGCTCTGCGACACCGCGAACGCCAGCTGCCACTGCGGCAACAAGCTCTCGGACGCCGCCTGCAACCGCGACGACAACGACACCTGCAGCGATCCGGCCGGCCACACCTGTATCTGCTCGGGCTTCCAGGCCAAGTGCCCCAAAGACTACAACTGCGTCGCCGGCAAATGCCGCTGCACCAAGAACAACTGCTCCTGCGGCAAGGGCAACGGCTGCGGCCTCAACGTCGCCTGCACCCCCAACGACACCTGCGAGCCCTAGGCTTCTCCGGCATCGGATGGGGATAGGATAGATCCTCCGATCCCGAGGAGCCCGCCAGCGCGAAACCGACGCGAACGCTGTTCACGGGTGGTTTTGCGACCACCTCACCGAGAAAGTCATCTAGCCGGATTCTCAGGCTGGGGGCCACGCCGGAGCGTCTTCTCCCGGCCATACGCCCGCAGCGCTGCCTCGGCATTGTGCGCTCGACATCGCAGCGCAACATTCTCGGCCGCATGCGCCCCGCCCCGGCCCCAGGGGTCACAATGATGCAACTCGAGCCATCCCCGCGCCCCACACCGCTCTCCGTTCTCGTCGACGTAGCCGCACCGCCCCTGGTCCCGTCGAAAGACCTCCCGCCGCACCTCGACCGGAACCTGCCGCGACACGACACCTTGCGAGGTGGTTTTGCGCTCACTCGGCCCGCTTCCCGATTTGCCGGAGGCGGTTTTGCGCTCACTCGTCCCGGCAACCGAGTCGCCGGAGGTGGTTTTGCGCTCACTCCTCCCGGCAACCGAGTCGCCGGAGGTGGTTTTGCGCTCACTCGTCGCAAGTTGCGACGCTGGTTTACGCTTCGTCATGGCCGGCGTCGCCTTCTTTCGCGGCCGCGCTCCCACCCCGAAGCGTTGCTTGAGCAACGCGTCGCGCAACATCTTTGCCGCGTCGGCGACAATGGTCGCCAGCTCAGCCTTTGGATCGCGGTGGCTGTAAAGGGCGCGCAGCTCCTCGAGCAGGCCGACGAGGGTACCATCCGCGGTGAAGACCACCTTGAATCGGTCGCCACCCAAGGGCTGCGGACGCTCGATCGTCGGCTGCTGATGTGCCGCGGCGGGGCTGCGGAGCGATCGCTGCGGGCGCTCGATTGTCGACTGCTGGGCCGGGGCAGTTGCGCGCGGCGTTCGAGCCTGCTCGACTGGCCCGGGTTCCCCGGCAGTCGGCCGCTGCGCGCGCGAGGAGGTCAGAGCGAGCTGTTCGCGCCGAGCGGGCGTCGGCAGCTTGCGAATCTGCTCCGCCACGCTAGGACGCGGCTGCCGCTCGGCCAACAGCGCTTCGATCTCGCGACAGGTCTTGCCACACGCCAGCTCGATCAGCCGCTCGGCATCCTCCCCATCGAGTGCCGGAGCGATCAACTTCACCCCCGACAGATGCAGCGCCCCGGAGGCGATCAGCCCCAACAGCCGCCGATGCCGCCGCGCCGCCCGCGCCGCACGAATCCGCAAGAACGCCTGCGGCTCCGAGAACCCGAGCTCCCGCACACAGTAGTCGAACAGCGACGACGCCGCGAACCGCGCATACAACCGCCGCGCATCCATCTCCCCAAGATGCGCCAGCAACTCCGCCAGCGCCCGCCGCTCCTTCTGCGCCAACTCCCGCGTGCGCCCGATCAGCTCGTCGTCGCTCAACGCCGCGATCGCCGCCAACCCCAGCCCCGCCGCCTCGTTCGCCCGCAGCCCGGCACTCTCTGCGCGCCCCGCCGCGAGCCCGGTCGTCGTAGCCCGCGCCATCGCCCGCCGCTGATCCTGCTCGTCACCCTCGAATCGGCCGTCAGCCATCCGCACCAAGAGCTCTTCGTTCGTCATCGTGCACTCCTTCTCGTCGCCATAGATCCCACCCACGCACAGCGCCACAACGCAACACCACGCGCAAACACCACACAAACATCACGCGGCGCGACACTGCACCGTGCCTGAAGCCACGCGAAACCACTGTACCATGGTCGAAAATCGCGCCCGTAAGTCGCCAAACAAGCGCCCGCCAAACTCGATCGAATGGCGACGCGACCTTCACGCCACCGCGACGGCAACCAACACCCACAGCGCGTGCGAGAACCGCACCCAGATGCGCCTCCCAACGATCTGAGCGGACACGGTGCCAGAATCCGTCAAGCAAAATCGACCACCGATGCAGGAGGTGAGCTCAAAACCAGTTCATTGATTTCTGGGGTGTGACCCCTCAACACCGCCGCCAGGGTTCGAATGGTGTGGCAGGCCGGGCTCACACCCTGGCTCCGAGCACAGGAACTTCTATAATAGACGAACAGATATAATAGACGAACAGAGGACGCGCGAAGGGGCAGAAGTGGGACGATATCCTTGTCCGTGTTGCCGATTTCTCACGCTCGACGAAGAGCCGCCAGGAACATACGAGATCTGTCCCGTGTGCTTCTGGGAGGATGACCAGTCGCAATTTGACGATCCAGATTACACTGGGGGCGCCAACGCTTCGTCGCTGAACGAGGCGCGTGCGACATTTGCCCGGATCGGAGCGAGCTCTGCCGACGATCTCGAATTCGTGCGCGCCCCGTTGCCAAACGAGATCCCGAGGTGTGAGATTCCTCGGGCCAGTGAGCGAACGATCAGAGCTGAAAGAGAGACCGACGGCCGTCCGATCAGCAACAACAACCTGGTCGAGAGTCTCCTGCGTCTCGTGCCAGAATTTGGGCTCGAACCTGGCGAGAAGGACCCCGAGCTTCCCTACGTGGTTCTCGGCGGCTTTGCGTTGTTTGTTCGCAACTTGCTTCGGGACTCGAGTGCGGATCCGGATCTCGTCGAGCGCTGCATGAGCTTCCTGCAACTGATGGCGGACTCTTCGGACGCCGACGTGGAGAACCTTCTCGTCGTGGGGATCCTCGAAGTGCTGGCGGACGAGCCGGAGTGTCGCCGCCAGGTCTCTGCTCGGCTCGGTCAGAGAATCTCCGAGCTGTTCGACGAGGTCGAGCGTTTCTGGCGAGGCGGAGGCTGAACCGATCGCGGACCAGGTATTCCGCGGGGCGCCGCCGAGGTGAGCTCAAAACCAGTTCTGCGCAGGATCTACCCGGGCGAGCTGCTCGATCAGCCAGCGAGGAAGATTCGCTCCGAGCAGAGAGTGACGGTCGGTGCTCGCGCCGAGGTGAGTACAAAACCAGTTGCGCGCGATGGAGTCAGCTCGCGCCGAGCGCAACGATCGAGTGGCGCGGTCGATCGGTTTAGTATAAGAATTGGAGATGGAACAGGACCCTCACCCACGGCACCGGCCGGCCACTCGGAGGAGAGCATCGAGATGACCACCAGTCTCGTCAGCCGCATCGCCCTGACACTTGCCGTGCTGGGCATGCTCGGCGGCTGTGGGGCAGGGCGCCACTCCGATGTCGGCGATCCCCTTGACGTGGTGCCGGCAGACCTCGACGACGAAACGTCGGAGCTCGTGACCGAGGACGCCGCCCATTGCTACGAGCTGTCCGACATCAGCGTCGTGGTCGATCCCTCGAACGCGTGTTTGGGCCTCGACAACCAGGCCGCCTGCCAGTCCACCGCCGGCTGCAGGTGGTATCTCGCCTATTCGTGCTCGGCGCGGGCGACGCGATCGTTCTGTGACCTCGAGCCCCCCGGATACATCACGACCTTCACCGAAACGGCGCGGCCCCCCTGGTCCAAGGAGTGCTTCTTCTTCACGAGCAACCAGCACCCGCCAAATTGGCCGAGCTGTGGAGAGATCTGGCAGTCGGACGGCGGCGTCTGCGCACGAGTCGGTTGCAAACCGCCCATGATCGGCCTCAAACGAGACACGATCGGCGACTGACTGGAAGCACCCCATGTGCGTTTGATGAAAATTCGATATCGTATGTCTTGTATCATAGGACATACTATGTTTAATTTGTCGTATGTCGATCGAATTGAGACAAGCGATCGGGCGCGAAGAGTTTGACTACCAGGCTCTGATGAACGCGCTCAGCCATTTGGCGAACCCGCGCGAGAAAGTCACGGCGTTGTTGCGCAAGGGCGTGATCGTTCGCGTGAAGAAGGGGCTCTATGTCTTCGGCGATGCCTACCGGCGACGGGCGATCTCTCGAGAGCTGTTGGCCAACTGGATCTACGGGCCGTCGCTGGTTTCGCTCGACTACGCGCTCTCGTATCACGGACTGATTCCCGAGCGGGTTCCGGTGCTGACATCGAGCACGACGAAGGGGCCCAAACGGTTCGAGACTCCGCTCGGACGCTTTGTCTACCGGCAGATCCCAACGAGCGCCTTTCACCTCGGCCTGGATCGGCGGGAGGTCGGCGATGTCGCGTTTCTGATCGCGACGCCGGAGCGGGCGCTGGCAGACAAGGTCCGCGACCAACGGAAGAACCCGCTGCGCTCGCTCGCCGCGCTCGCCACGTTTCTCTTCGACGACCTGCGGATCGACAGCGAGGCCTTCGCGCAGCTCGACGCGTCGTTCTTCGAGACCTACGGCGGGCAGGTCGGATCGAACAAGGTCACGCTCTGCGCCGCCCTGATCCGACAGCTAAGGGGCGCGCGGTGAACAAAGCGATCGCCGCGATGCTCGAACGCTACCCACGGCGCACAGCCGAGGAGCACGTCCATGCCCTGCGCGAAGTGTTCCAGGAGCTCGCCCTCCTGGGTCTCTGGCGGGCAAAGTTCTTCGAACACGCCGCGTTCTACGGCGGGACGGCGCTACGTATGCTGTATGGCCTGGACCGCTTCAGCGAAGACATCGACTTTTCTCTCGACCGGCCAAACCCCGAGATCGACCTCGCCCCGTATGGCCGGGCGATCGAGCAGGAGCTGCGGGCCTGGGGCTTCGAAACGACGGTTCGCAAGAGGGCGAAGACCGCAAAGAGCGCGATCGAGTCCGCCTTCCTGAAAGCCAACACGAGGGAGCAGCTGCTCGCCATCGACGTGGGCGACGCCCTCGCCGCGACGATTCACCGCGACCAGACGCTGACGATTCGGATCGAGGTCGATACCGATCCGCCGCCTCAGTTCGAGACCGAGTCGAAGTTTCTGCTGCAACCGATTCCATTCTCGGTGCGGGCCTTCGACCTCCCCTCGCTGTTTGCCGGCAAGATGCACGCGCTCTTGTGCCGCCGCTTCAAGAACCGCGTCAAAGGCCGCGACTGGTACGATTTCGTCTGGTACGTAGGCCGCCAGACGGCGCTGAATCTCCGACACCTCGAGATGCGGATGCGCCAGAGCGGTCACTTCGCCGGCGATGCTCCCCTGAGCGAGCAAGCGCTGCGCGCTCGGCTCCACGAAACGATCGAGGGCCTCGACATCGACGCCGCCAGGGCCGACGTCGAGCGCTTTCTCACCCATCCCGAAGCGATCG
>JAGQJP010000504.1 GCA_020430585.1 Myxococcales bacterium
CTCCGAATCGAGGCGCTTGACCATCGCCATGTGCCGAACGATGTCGCTCGCCGCGGTGGCGTGGAAGTACCGCGTCGGCAACAGGCCGAAATACTCTTCGATCGGCCCGATCGCCTTGTAATTCTCGCCCGGGTGCACGGGGAAGGTGAGATTGATCACCTCCTCCTTGCGACGGTAGACCTCTTTCATCGGGTCGTTCCAGAGGTCGAGCCCCTCGTTCAACCAGTCGGCGGCCTTGTGGTAGAGCTCTTGGAGCATCACGTCCCGCCAATTCGCCGAGAGCTGGGGGCCCGTCGTGCTCATGTCGCAGAGCGTGAGGATATAGAGCTGGCGGAGCAGCGTCAGATCGCCCACCTCTCGGGCGAAGCGACGGACCAAGCCCGCGTCGTTCAAGTCGTGCTTCTCGACGGTGTGCGCCATCAGCAAGTGGCGACGGATCAGAAAGCGGACCGTCTCCTCTTCGGCGGGGGGCAGACCGAGGCGCTCGGCGATCGGTTCGACGAGCTTTGCCCCTCGCTCCGAGTGGCCCGGACCGTACCCCTTCCCAACGTCGTGCAACAGTAGCGCGAGATAGAGCGGATGAACATTCGTCAGCTCTCGATAAAGGTGGGTTGCGAGGGGCCACCGCGTTTCGAGCTCGCCGCTCGCCAGGGCCTTCAGTCGCTGAACCGCGTATATCGTATGCACGTCAACGGTGTAGATGTGATAGACATCGTGGTGCGTCTTCCCGTTGATCGCCTCGAACTCGGGCAGATAGGCCGAGAGCACGCCGAGCTCGTGCATCTGCATCAGCGATTTTTCGGAGTCGGGAACCTCGCAGAGGAGCTCCTTGAAGGATTGCGCCGTCTCGGGATCCCGGCGAACGGCGTCGTCGATGCGCCAGAGCGAGCGGACGATCAGCTCTTTGGCGTGGGGATAGAGCTCGCGCTTCTCGCGCTGGGAGACGCGGAAGATCCGCACGATCTGTCGCGGGTCGTGCTCGAAGAGGTCGGCTTCTCGCACGGTGAGCTTCCCCGCGTAGAGGCGAAAATTCTCGTCGATCGTGCGACGACTCCCGCGCAGCTTCTCGCCGATACTGCCCGTGAGGCAGCGCTCGACCAACAGGCGCGAACGCGTCTGGATTGTCTTGGTGTGCCGATAGTAGCTCTGCATGAAGCGCTCGACGCCGAGGCTCTCGCCATCTTCGAAGCCGAAGAGGCGGGCGATCCGCTCCTGGTACTCGAAGGTCAGCTGGTCGTTCTTGCGCCCTCCGAGAAACTGCAACGCGTGCCGCACGCGCCAGAGAAACGCCCGCGCCTCGAGCAGGTCGTCGAGCTGCCGACGGCGCACGATCCCGAGCCGGACGAGCTCGGGGAACGCGTGGATCGCGTAGCGCACCTTCGCCGCCCAGATCGCGTTTTGAATATCGCGAAGCCCGCCCTGGCCGTACTTCACGTTCGGTTCGAGCAGATAGATCGTCTCGCCGTAGCGCTCGTGGCGGCGCTCTTTGTCCTCGAGGAGCGCGCGGATCAGGGCGCTCGACTGCTTGTCGTAGTATTTCGCCTTGAGGCGCCGCTCCATCTGGTGGAACAGCTCCTCCTCGCCACAGAGCAGACGCGCGTCGAGCACCGCCGTCGCCACCGTGACGTCATCTCGCACCAGGGCCAACGTCTCGTCGATCGAACGCGTCGCATAGCCGACCTTCAGCCCCAGATCCCAGAGGATGTAGAGCAAGCGCTCGGTCATCTGTTCTGCCTGCGAGCGCTCGCGCTTATCGCTGAGGATCTGCAGATCGACGTCGGAGAAGGGGAACATTGCGCCGCGTCCATACCCGCCGAGGGCCAGCACCGCCATCTTCCGCGGGTATGCCGAGGCGAGGTCCCTGCGCACGAGCTCGAGCGCCTGACGAATCACCTCGTCGATCGCGCGCATCAATCGATCGCACGTCGCAGGAGCGTCGAGGGAGCCGTCGAGAAAGGCGTCGCGGATCGCCGCCCGCTCCGTCTCGAGCATCAGCTTGAGCGGTGCGAGGCGATCCGGCTTGAGCGTCGGTGATGGTGCCGCCCCGAGGGCTTTACTCATGCTGGGCTCCGCGTCTGGCATCGAGGTCCTCATCGTGACGTCGCGGCCCTCACTCGACGAGCCGTAGCTCATCGCGGATCGTGTACAGAAGCTGAAGAGCCTCGATCGGCGTCACGCGATCGAGATTATACGTGGCGAGCAGCGACTTGACCACGCTGTCCCCGCTGGGCCGCAGCCCAGGCGCAGGTGAGAAGAGGAGCAGCTGCCCGTCGCTCGGCTCGCTTGGCCCGCGTTTGCGCCGTGCGAGCTTCGGTTGTCCGACCTCGTCGGTCTCGTCGGCTTCGAGATTCTTCAGGATCTCTCGCGCCCGAGCGACGACGGCCTCGGGAAGCCCGGCGAGTCGGGCGACCTGGATCCCGTAGGAGCGGTTGACGCCGCCTTCGACGAGCTGACGCAAGAAGATCACCTCGTCGTTCCACTCTTTGACGGCGACGGACATGTTGCGCACGCGCGACTTCGACGCTGCCAGATCGACCATCTCGTGGTAGTGCGTGGCGAACATCGTCCGGGCGCCGATCTCGTCGTGAATCGCCTCGGCCACGGCCCAGGCGATCGAGAGCCCGTCGAAGGTGGAGGTACCGCGACCGATCTCGTCCAGGATGATCAGGCTGCGCTCGCTCGCGGTGGCGAGAATGTTGGCGGTCTCCATCATCTCGACCATGAAGGTGCTCTGCCCACGACTGAGATTGTCCGCTGCGCCGACGCGGGTGAAGATCCGGTCGACGATCCCGATCTCGGCGCTCTCGGCGGGAACGAACGATCCGACCTGGGCCAACAGTACGATCAGCGCGACCTGGCGCATCACCGTCGACTTCCCCGCCATGTTCGGACCCGTGATGATCACGAGCTGAGCGTCGTCGGTGTCGAGCCGCGTATCGTTGGGGATGAAGGGCTCGTCCGGGTTCAGGCTCTCGAGCACGGGGTGGCGTCCGGCAACGATCGTCAGCGCCGTCGAGCGGTCGACGACGGGACGGCAATAGCCTTGGCGCCGGGCGATCTCGGCGAAGCCCGCGAGAACGTCGAAGCGGGCGATTCGACCCGCGGTGCCCAAAATCCGCGGCGCCTCGCGCTCGAGCGCGACGCGCAGCTCGTCGAAGAGCGCGCTCTCCAACGCCACGCGGCGCTCTTCCGCCGAGAGCACCTTCTCTTCGAACCCCTTGAGCGTCTCGGTCACATAGCGCTCGGCGTTGACCAGCGTCTGCTTGCGCACGTAGTGATCGGGAACGTGCTGCAGATTGGCCTTCGTCACCTCGATGTAGTAGCCGAAGACCTTGTTGTACTTCACCTTCAGACTCGAGATCCCCGTCGTCCGCCGCTCCTCCTCTTCGTAGCGCATCATCCAACCCTTGCCATCGCGGCTCAGATCGAGCAGCTCGTCGAGGTCGGCGCGGAAGCCATAGCGGATCACGCCGCCGTCCTTGAGCACGGGAGGCGGGTCGTCGACGAGAGCCTCGGCGATCCGCTCCTCGATCTCGACCAGGCAGTCGAAGCCATCGAGCTCACCGTTGATCCGCGGATCGTCGAGCTCGCGCAGCAGCGCCAGAATTTCCGGCAGCTCGGCGAGCGAGCGGCGCAACGAGACCATCTCCCGCGGGTTGATCAGACCCGAGGCGAGGCGCCCCGCGAGACGCTCGATATCGTAGACGTTGACGAGACGTCGCCGCAGCTCGGCACGCAGGCCGTTGTGTTGACGGAAGATCTCGACCAGCTGTAGCCGCTCGTCGATCGCCTCGGGTTGCAGCAGCGGGTGCGAGAGATAGCGACGCAGCAACCGTCCGCCCATCGCCGTGCAGGTCTCGTCGAGCAAGCCGAGAAGCGCGCCCTTGCGCTTCCCGTCGAGGATCGTTCGCTCGATCTCGAGGTTTCTCCAGGTGTTCTGCTCGAGGCGCAGGAACTCTTCGACGCGGTACCGAGCAAACGCGCGCACCCCCGACAAGGCCGCTGGCTGCGTCTCTCGGAGATAGGCGAGACAACCGGAGACGGCGCGGCGGAGGCCGAGGGGGAGCTCGACCTCGAGGGTCGCGAACGCCGGGACCTCCGCCAGGCTCGCGGCGTGGCGATCGAGATCGAAATAGCCGGGCTCGCAGGTGTTTACGAAGACGCCGAGCGTTTGCAGCGACGGGAGCAGAGGTGAGTCGTCGGCGACGAGCAGCTCGCGCGGGCGAAGCCGCACCAGCTCGTCGACGAGGGCCGATCGATGACCGAGCTCGGTTCCGATCAGCTCCCCGGTCGAGGCGTCGAGCAGCGCCAACGCCAAGCGCCCCGGGTCGGACTCGACGATCGCCGCGAGGTAGTGCGACTCCTTGGCGGCGAGTTGGTCCAGCTCGAGGTTGATCCCAGGCGTCACGACGTGGGTCACCTCACGACGGACGACACCCTTCGCCGTCGCGGGATCCTCGACCTGCTCGCAGATCGCGACCTTGAAGCCGCCCTGGATCATCTTGGCGATGTAGCCCTTGACCGCGTGGTAGGGCACGCCGCACATCGGAATCCGCTCGTCGTCGCGTTTGGCACGCGAGGTCAGCGCGATCTCGAGCACCTTCGAGGCGACCTCGGCATCCTCGTAGAACATCTCGTAGAAATCGCCCATCCGAAAAAAAAGAATCGCGCCTGGGTGTTGGGCCTTGATCGAGAGATACTGTTGCATCATCGGGGTGATCCCCATCGGCGCTCCCTCCGAGAAAGATGGCGCCCACGATACCATCGATGGGGCTCGTCGAGCAAGGTTCGGCTGGCGCTTCGGGCCCTCTGGCGCCAGCGTGGGCATTCTTGACTTTCCTCGCGTATCCTTTAGAATTCCCTTGTTACTCGACCAGCCAAAGGGACGGACGATGCGGCGCTTCACACTTCTCGCGGTTTCTCTAGTCGCCTTTTGCGCGGCGTGCGGCAACGCACCGACACTGACGGGTGAAGAGCCCGGAATTACGGTGACATTGGCGACTCAACCGCTCGGCACTTGCAACGAGCAGGCGTCGATCCACGGCTCGAACCAGTTCCCCCCCGATAGTATCAAGGCGAAGATCCGCGTCTTCAAAGAGGACGACTCCGTCGCCCGCGAGGTCACCTCGACGGCGAGCGATCTATTGCCGACGGGCGAGCTGTTGATCGAGCAGGTCCCTGTCGGCACGGATCTACGGCTGCAGCTGGTCGCCTGCGACGCCAACGGCTCGGTGATTTGGGGCGGAATGACGCGCGGCATCGCCCTGGGCGAGTTCAAGAAGGTGACGACCGAGATCTTTCTCACGCGCCGAGGCCGTTTCAACTGCACGGGCTCGAACCGCATCGTGCAGAACATCCCGATCGGCCAGCCGAAACCGCCAGCGAATCTGGCATTCCACAGCGCGACGACGCTCGATGACGGCACCGTGTTGCTCGTCGGCGGGATTCGGATGCTGGACAAAGGCGTCAACGGCCTGACGACGGACCGCGCCTCGCTCTACCACCCGAACCGCGGCGTCTTCGAGCCCCTCAAATCGACGCTCACCTCGTCCCGCGCCTTCCACAAGGCGGTGCCCTTCATCATCAACGACCGTCAGGTGGTGCTCCTCATCGGCGGGACGAAGACGGCCCTCTTCGATCCGATCAACTCGGATGCGCCCTGGGGCAGTAAAGAGGCGCCGACGGTCGTACTGGAAGCCTACGACATCGCGACCAAGAGCTTCGTTCCCGTGTTCGGCGTCGACATCCCCGTGCGATTGCACGCGGCGGTCGCAACCTCTGCCGACCGCAAGCTCCTCGTCGTGGCGGGCGGGCTGAACGAGAGCAACAAGGCGACCGACGACCTCTACGTCTGGTCGGGCGACTCGCTGCTCAAGACGAAGCTACTCACCAAGCGGGTCGGCGCGGCGGTGGTGCGCCTGGCGAACGGCAACTTCCTGATCTACGGCGGGAATGTTGATGGCGACCCAAGCCATATCGCCGAGCTCTTCAACCCGAACAACGTCACGACGGAGCTCGTACCCGTGCAGGGAACGCCCGCGCCTGTCGTGACGGCGTTCTCGGCGGTGCTCAACAAGGTCGACCGCCTCTTCGTCCTCGGCGGCCACGAAGTCTCGGCGACGAACAAGCGGGTGATCCAGCGCACGGCGGCGGGATTGGCCTACATCATCGACTACGACCAGAACTCGAAGAAGGCGCTGATGGTTCCGCTGACCCTCGACGATACCGCGAAGTCGCTCGTCGAGCGCGTCTACCACACGGCGACCTGGGTTGGGGACCAGATCCTCGTCACCGGCGGCCACAAAGGGGCGACCTTTTCCAGCGGCACCTCGTTGGACACGATGGTGCTCTTGTCGTTTCCGAACAACGACATCGCCGTCACTCCCCTGACCGACTCGAGCAACACCGAGGTGAAATTTCCCAGCACCGTCGTTGGGGCCAGCGCCGTCGCGCTTCCCGACGGGACCGTGCTCTTCGTCGGCGGAATGGTCAACCTGACGCAAGATCAGGTCTTCGATATCGCCCACATCTGGGCCTTCCCGATCTCTGATCCCGCCAATTGCGACTGACCGAATCGAACTTCGAATCCCGCCAATGCGACGCTATCGAAGCGAACCTACTCGAGCTCGTTGATGATCTGAAGGCGGCCGCCAGAGTGGCTGTGGATGCGAAACGTGGAGAAGATTCCGTCTTTGTCCATGTCGCCTCGGGCGACGACGAGCCACCAGGTCTCGTTGGTCGGGATGCCCAGTCCGCCCGGCACGTCGCCAGTGCCTTTGCTCTCGTTCCAACCCTGGGTGTTGTACTGGTAGAAGATGCTCCCCGTGACCTTGATACCGAGCTGACACCAGGACTTCTGAATCGCGGTGAGCGATCCGGAGGAGCAATCGATGCCCCAGGGACGGGCGCTGCCGTCGACGGTGGTCGGCCAGAAATCGTTTGCCGTGCCCGTGTCGACGTAGCGCGAATAGCGGGCAAAATACTGCTGCTGTCGGCCAGCGATGTCGGCGGTGATCGACACCACCTCCTGCGTTCGGGCGGTGCCGACGTAACGGGTGTACGCGAAGATGGCTACGGTCAACAGGATTCCGAAGATTGCAATCGTCACCATCAACTCGATCAGAGTGAATGCGTGATCCGTCTGTATCGAACGTTTCATCGTCTCCTGCCCATTGCCACAAGTTGTTGTACGGACTCATTGTAGCGCAGAACGCCCCCGACACGAAAAGAAAATCGCGGGCGCCGAGGGGCGAAACGAAGTACAAAGGGGCTCGGCGCACTTGAAATCGGCGCAACCCGGCACATATTGGTCGCGACTCACCGATTTGACGTGGCACGAGACGACCCAACGGGAGGAGGCAAGAAATGGAGAAACCGGGCACACGAGCCGCAACCAGCGCACGGTCGGAATCGACGGAAGCGGAAGCCCCTGCGTTCAAGGTCACCGATCGCCGCTATTGGGCCTCGGAACGCGACCAGGACGGAGCGGGCGAACGGCGACGAGACGAAAAGCCGAGCTACGTCCAAGAGCTCGAGAAGAAGCTCGCCGAAC
>JAGQJP010000505.1 GCA_020430585.1 Myxococcales bacterium
AGACCTTCGGCGGCTTGCAGACCGAGGTCGTCGGCGGCGTTCGGGTGCGCACCGAGAACAACTGCGTTCCCCGTGACATCGTCAGCGTCGGCGATGTGCTGCTCTTCGGCTACAACGTCTTCCTCGGGATGCGCTCGGAGACCAACGTCTCCGACGTCTTCAGCCTGCACCGACTCGTCGAGTCCGGCGGGAGCTACGAGGTCGAAGATTTGTCGCTGAGCGGCACCTTCCTCGACGATCCCGTCTTCGTGCGCAGCTTCAAAGAGCTCTACCAGTACTACAAGAGCGCGCGGTTGCTCCAGCTGCGGCACCTGACGGGCAAGCTGCTGGCGATCTTTCTGGTCGGCGACACGCTGCGCGACATCAAGGTCTTCCGCTGGCGCGTCGACGTCGAGGGTAACGTCTCCTACATCGACGACCGCGGCGAACGGGACCACGTCTTCCCGAAACGCCACGACTTCGAGTGGGTCGAGACGACGCGCGAGATGCACGTCCTCGGCCGCCATCCTCACATCGCGATCGACGATCTGCTCTTCGTCGAGACGGTGGGCGGCGATCTGACGATCAAGGTCGAGAACAACACCGAGGACGGCCTCGGAATCTATCGAGAGCCCGTCGACGACCGCACCCAATCGCTCGCCGACGCGCGAATCTTTTACGCCAAGGTCGGGGTCTGTTACCTGCTCAAGATCCTGCCCTACAACGAGAGCGCCTGGCGCTATCTGGTCTTCAACACGCGCAACCAACAGGTCGACCGGATCGACGCGATCGGCGCCTCGTGCGTGCAGCTTCCGGAAGATCACGGGCTGATCTACCCGGGCGGCTACTATCTACGGAGCGGGGAGACCAAGAGCTTCGATGGCGATTTCTCGTCGCTCTACTTCAAACGGCAGATCAAGTCGCCCAACGGCGAGGACGTGCTCTACGTCTTCGACGATGTCGAGGAGGGGCGCTACGTTCTGTTCACCTACAACATGATCCGCAAGGAGCTGGCGCCGCCGATCGGCTGCCACGGGTACAGCCTCTTCGACGACGGGCTGCTCGTCGTCTTTCGCGCCGACTCCCTCGAGCCGACGCGCAATCACAACATGCAGCTCTGGCGCACCCCGTTCCAGAGCGACTCGGTGGCGGCGAAGATGCCGACCGATGGCTCCTATCTGGCGAAGATCGGCAACGCCGAGCTCGTCCGCGGGATCTCCGACGCCTACTCGATCTGTCGGATGATCGACAACCAGAGCCCGTCGATGGCGATCTACGAAGACCTGATCGCCGCGACGACGCGTGTCCTCGACGCCTACCACTGGTTCAAGCACGCGGACGCAGGCGACATCGCCTCGACGATCAAAGAGGTGCGCCAGACCGCCGAGCTGGTGATCGACGAGTTCGAGAAGGTCCAGGCGATCCAACAGCGGGCGAACGAAGCGCTCACCGAAGCGGAGACGGCGCAGCGCGATCTGAGCCGGACGCTGCGCCCCGATAGCTGGGAGCGGATCGATCAGTTCGTCGACGCCCTCGCCTCTCTGCGCAAGCAGCGTGGCCGGCTGATCACGATGCGCGACATGCGCTACGTCGACCTCGGACGGATCGACGAAATGGAGGCGCAGGTCGCCGAGCAGGTGGCGCTGATCAGCGAACGCACGGTCGCGTTCTTGTTGCGCGACGACGCCCTCGTTCCCTATCTCTCGGAGATCGAGTCGCAGACCGCCTCGATCGACACGCTGACCAAGGTGATCGAGTTCAAGCCGATGCGCGAGGCCCTCGACACGGTCGGCGCGGGCCTCGACCTGCTCACCGAGATCGTCGGCAACCTGAAGATCGAAGACGCGACGGTGCGCACCCGGATCCTCGAGAACATCTCGGAGGTCTTCGCCCAGCTCAATCGCAGCAAGGCGCTGCTCGAGAACCGTCGCAAGTCGCTGATGTCGACCGAAGCGGTGGCGGAGTTCGGCGCCGAGTTCATGCTCTTCTCTCAGAGCGTGCAGAGCGCCCTGGCGATGTGCGACACGCCCGAGAAGGCGGACGAGCAGCTCTCGCGCATCCTGGTTCAGCTCGAGGAGCTCGAGGGGCGTTTCTCGGAGTTCGATCAGTTCGTCGGCGAGCTGGCGCAAAAGCGCGAAGAGGTCCACGACGCCTTCGAGGCGCGAAAGCAGACGCTCCTCGAGGAGCGACAGCGACGAGCGAACACCCTCGCCACGGCGGCCGATCGAATCCTCGGCGGAATCGCGCGCCGCGCCCTCGCCTTCCGCGACGTCACCGATCTGCACGCCTACTTCGCCGCCGACGCAATGGTGCTCAAGGTCCGCGACGTCGTCGAGAAGCTGCGGCAGCTCGGCGAGAGCGTCCGCGCCGACGACGTCGAGGCGCGCCTCAAATCGTCGCGCGACCAGGCGATTCGCGCGCTCCGCGACAAGCTCGAGATCTTCGACGAGGGCGGGGCGGTGATCAAGCTCGGGCGGCACCGCTTCAGCGTCAACACCCAGCCCCTCGATCTGACGCTGCTGCCACGCGACGAGACGCTCGTGGCCCACTTGACGGGGACCGATTTCTTCGAGCCCCTCGAGGATGGCGAGCTCTCGCAGCTGCGCGAGTTCTGGGAGCAAGAGGTGCTCTCGGAGACGCGCGCGGTCTACCGCGGCGAGTACCTCGCGGCGAGCCTACTCTTCGCCGCGGCGAACGGCAGCGACGGCGCCTCCCTCGGCGCCT
>JAGQJP010000506.1 GCA_020430585.1 Myxococcales bacterium
TCACTCTTGAAGCGCTCGAGAACTTTCAGGCGTTGAGCCTGCGAGAGCTGGCTGGAGATACCGTCGGCATGATACCCGTTGCTCTTGAGAAACTCGGCGATGCGCTCGACGTTGCTCTTGAAATTCGAGAAGATGATCGCCTGGCGCGGTTGCAGGCGTGCGAGCAACGAGAGCAAGAACGCGGGCTTCTCGTCGCCCGAGCAGTGAAACACTTGGTCGGCGACACCCTCGGCCTTCGCCTCGTCCTGGCTCAGATTGAACTCGACGGGATCCGAGCCGAAGCGATACGCCGTGCGGAGCACGTCGAAGTTGAGGGTTGCGCTGAAGACGAGGAACTGCCGACGCCGATCGATCGCCTTGAGCATGAAGACCATGTCGGCCTTGAAACCCATGTCGAACATTCGGTCGGCCTCGTCGAAGACCACGGCGCGGACGTTCCGCAGGTCGAGCGAGCGGCCCTTGTAGAGGTCGATCAGACGCCCGGGGGTGCCGATCACGAACTCGGCGCCTGCGCGCAAGCCATCTCGTTGCCCCTCGTATGCCGCGCCTCCGTAGATCGCGACCGAGCGGAGCCCGGCACCCTCTCCGAGCTTCACCGCCTCTTCGAAAACCTGTTGCGCCAACTCCCGCGTCGGCACCAGTATCAGAATGTAGTGTCCCCTCTTCCAATTGGGAAACGCCCGCGCGCGCTGCGGGCCGGCTTCGCTCGAGTCCGGCTCGGCCTCGCTCTCGTTCTCGCTGCGATCGCGAGCCCGCAAGATCCGCTCGATCAGCGGGATCAAGAAGGCTCCGGTCTTTCCGGTCCCGGTCTGAGCCAAACCCGCCACATCGGCGCCATCGAGCACCTTGGGTATCACAACTTCCTGCACGGGCGTGCAGTGGCTCCAACCCATCTCGGCTATCGCGCGCGAGAGTGTCGGGTGTAAATCGAGCTCCGTAAATTCCACATCCACCTCATCATTTCCGCTACCAATTCTTCGGCGTATCGTACCCAAAAATGGTTTTTTTCGCTAGTATCGCTCGACATTCCGGCCCGTTGCTGCGGCCGGGCTTGGCATCGCGCTGAAATGATGGTATTTTTTTCGTATCCTCAGCGCAGGCAAGGACGCCCATTCGAGAAAGGTTGGACGTGACCATCATCGTCGACGGCGAGTTCCGAGGGACGAGTCGATTTCGCGTGATCCGGCGCCTCGGCGGCGGTGGCTTCGGGATCGTCTACCGCGTCTACGACAACAAGCGCAGGTCCGAGGTCGCCCTCAAGACGCTCAAGGTCGCCAATCCTCGCGCGCTCTACCGCTTCAAGAAAGAGTTCCGGGCCCTCGCCGACGTCAATCACGTCAACCTGGTCTCGCTCTACGAGTTGCTCTCCGAGGAGGGCGTCTGGTTCTTCACGATGGAGCTCGTCGACGGCCCGAACTTTCGCGACTACGTCCTCGGCGAGCCACCGCCGGAGGCTTCGGACAGCGACGTGCCGACGGCTCAGGATGCGACGCTCGACTTCTCGAAATCGAGCGCCCACGACGTCGTCGCGCGAGCGATCCGCCAGGCACCCACCACAGACTTCATCAAGCTCCGCCATGCCCTCAAGCAGCTCGCTGAGGGGCTCGGCGCGCTCCATCGGGCAGGCATGCTGCACCGCGACATCAAACCGACGAACGTGCGCGTGACGACGAACGACCGCGTGGTCGTCCTCGACTTCGGCCTCGTGACCGAGGCCGATCCGCACAACATGATGCACTCCGTCGATTTCGTCGGCTCGCCCGCCTACATGTCGCCCGAGCAGGGCACGGGCAAGCCGGTGAGCGAGGCGGGCGATTGGTACAGCGTCGGCGTGATGCTCTTCGAGGCGCTGACCGGCCAGCTGCCCTTCTTCGGCGGCTTCACCGAAGTGTTGCTCGCCAAGCAGCAACAGGAGGCTCCGAGCCCGGCGAGCCTCTCGTCCGGCGTGCCGGACGACCTGAATCAGCTCTGCGTCGGCCTCTTGCGCCGCGATCCCCGGGACCGGATCAAGGGCCGTGACGTTTTGCAGCTTCTCGGCGCCACGACACCGCCGCGCCGCTTCGTGGAGAGCGTCTCGTCCTCCCATCGCTCGGAGATGCTCTACGGGCGCGAGCGCCACACCGCGGCGCTGGCGACCGCCTTCGAACGCGCGCTCTCCGGAACCCCGACGACCGTGTTGGTCCGCGGACGCTCCGGGATGGGGAAGACGACGCTGATCGAGACGTTTCTCCGCGAGATCCAGCGCGCGAGCAGCGATGTCGTCGCCCTCACCGGGCGCTGTTATCAACAAGAGCTCGTGCCCTATAAGGCGCTCGACGGCCTGATCGACTCGCTCTCACGGTACCTCACGCGGCAGAACCAGCTCGAAGCGGCGATGCTGATGCCCCGCGACATTCTCGCCCTCGCCCGCCTCTTTCCGGTTCTGCGCCAGGTCGAGGTGATCGATTCGACGACGAGTCGCGGCGCACCGATCGCCGACCCGCACGAGTTGCGGCGCCGCGCCTTCGAGGCCCTGCGCGAGCTCCTGGCGCGGCTCGCCGACCGTAAGCGGGTCGTGCTCTTCATCGACGACCTGCAATGGGGCGACGACGACTCCGTCTCGCTGCTCAGCCAGCTGCTTCGCCCGCCGAGCGCGCCCGTGCTGCTTCTGATCGTCAGCCATCGAGATGGACCTGGACACGACAACCGCCTGCTCCAGGAGCTCTTTTCGACACCCTCGCCCGGTAGCGAGGCCCTCGACCTGCACGAGATCACGGTCGGCCCCCTCTCGCCCGACGA
>JAGQJP010000507.1 GCA_020430585.1 Myxococcales bacterium
CGCATCGCGAACATCAGCCCAGCGCTCTGGAGCGCCTCTTCGATGCCCCCTTCGCCGAAGAGGATGTTCTGCAGGAAGTAGGTGTCGACGAACTGTAGCCCCATCGCGCCAAGGGCGATCACGCCTTTGACCTGCGCACCGCGGCGGATCGCGATCCGCGCCGCGTGGAGCGTGCCTTCGCTGTGTCCGAGGAGCCAGATCCGCTTCGGATCGACACGGGGATGGGCTCGCAGGAAGTCGAGCATCGCGATGCCGTCGTGGGTGAAGACCTCCCGCGGTTGATTCGCAAAGGTTCCCGTGCTCTTGTTGACCCCGCGATCATCGACGCGCAGGACCGCGAAGCCGAGGGGGGTCAGGCGTTTGGCGAGGGCGTAGAAGAGCCGCAGCGGAAGGCCGGGGGCGTCTTCATTGCGATCTTGCGGGCCCGATCCGCTCAACAGGAGGAGCGCAGGGAGGCGCTCTTTGACGCCGCGGGGCAGGGTCAGGGTGCCCGAGAGCGTCGCGTCTTTGCTGGGGATCGTCACCTCGATCCGCTCGACGCCCGCGATCGGTGGCGCGCTAGGTATCTGTAGCACCTCACTGTCGGCGCGGCGAATCCAGATCCCGGCGAGGGGCACCTCGGCGCGAACCAGCTGGCCCTCGTGGACGAAGAGCAGCGCGCCACCGGACGGTGAGAAGGCGTGGAAGCGCTGAACCGTCACCACCTTGCCGCCGAGGCGCAGGCTCTGCGTACCCGCAAAGGCGACGTAGAGCGTCGAGAGCGTCATCAGTCGCGGATAGACGTAGGGCAGCGCCAACAGGCCGTGAAACGAGCGGAGCGCTTTCATCGCTGCCAATCGGCGGACCACCAGCTCGAGAGCGAGGATCGATGCCTGCTGGAAGACGATCGAGTGGGCTGGAAGCACCAGGCGCGTGCGATGTCGCAGGCGGAGCTGGTTTTTCGGAAAGAGCAGCGCACCATCACGGCGTTCGAAGGCGAGACCGGGGAAGTGTTGGGTTTCGAGTCGCTCGACCTCGCCGTCGCTGCCGATGATCACCGTCGTGCGCGCTGTGCGGGGGCGATGGGGCAACAGCAGAGCGCTCGAGAGCTTGGTCCCTCGACTGTGGGGTAGCTCCTCGACCTCGAAGCGAAGCAGCCCCTTCTTCGGCGCCAATGTCGTCGACACGATGTAGCTCCGCGTCTTCGCCTGCGCGCCAAGGCTGCCGAGGCCGAAGAGGGAGAGCGTGACCAGGGCGATCGGACCGTTCGAGAATCTCATGGTGCCTCCTTGGGCCTGCGGGCTCTGGGGTGCGCGCGTCGAGTCAGCGCCCCGAGCGGGATCGCACGGCGCGGTGCCTCGATCTCAGCACTCGAGCAACGCCTCGGTCTCAGCGCTGGGCAAGTCGCTGAGGGCGGCCCGCACCTCGTCGAAGCGAAAGAGGGTCAGCCACCATGCCAGCTCGCGATGTACCAGCGCCAGCTCGTCGAGGCCCTCGTCGGCGCTCGCCTCGACGCTGGTGGCGACGCAGATCCAGAGCAACCGCAGAACGGCAAACCCGTCGCTGGCCGTGGGATAGTAGAGCGCCTGATGGCTGTCGAGGTGGTTGTGCAAGAAACGTCGGAGGTAGGCAGCGGTCTCGTCCCGCTCGGCGTCCAGGGTCGGCCACTGCCCATCTCGCAGGCGCTCGACGAGGCCCTCGAGCAGGCTCTGGAAGCGATCGAGACGGACGTACTCGCTATTCAGGTTGCGCACGAGCTTCCACTTGTGGAGCAGCGCCAGCATCGTCACCACCTCGCAGAGTGAGACGGCGATCGACGCCGCGGCGCTACAACGCCTCGCCGCATCGGGCTCGTGTGGCGTCTCGGCGATACCGTCGATGAGCGTCGGCCACGCGACCTCGTCACTGCTCTCGTACCAACTCTTCAGCCCGCTCCAGATCGCCGCGTTCTTCTCCCACCAGCGATCGGGTCGCGCGCTGGGTTCGAGCTCGCGCCCCATGCGCCAGGCGAGCATCCGATAGGCCTCGTAGGAGACCTTCAGCGACTCGAGCAGATAGACCGACTCGGGCGTTGCCCGCAGCACCATCTGCGGCTCGGCGCGGAGCGTCGCGCGTAGCTCCTCTTGACGCTCGGCGATCGGTGTGCCGCTGGCGAAGGTGCGGTGCTGTGTGGCGCACTCGTGGAGCAGAAACGGTCGAATTCCCTGGGGAGTATAGATCACGTCGATCGGGAAGAGGCGGCAGGGGATCGGCTTCGCCGCGGCGCCGAGCTCGGCGTGGACCGCGCAGCGATCGTTGACGTGGAAGTGGCACCAGTCGCCCTCGGTGCGCTTGAGCACATGGGTCTGGGGCTCCCCTTCCTTCGGCGGCGAGGGATCGGAGAACTCGCTCGGCCGCTCGGCGGGCAGCGTCTCGAAGCGGTGTTTTTTCAACGTCGCGAGCTTGTCGTCGGTGAGGACGATCGCATACTGGCGGCAGCAGTGCCCCGAGTGCAGACAATCGTGACGCAGCTCGGGATCGATCACGAATGGTCCGTCGAGCACGTCGCGCGCGGGGACGCGACGATATTGGTGTCGTTTCGGCTTGTTCTTCAGCTTGTTCCAGCGCTGCATCTTCTCGAAGGCGTCGCGGTTGCGCAGCGTCAAGATCAGGAACTTCCACTCGAGCCGCTCGCAGAACTGGGCCAGCGGCCCGTCGTCGACGACGAAGCGACTGCGGATATCGTCGAAGATCTCGCGAAACGAGCGCTCGCCGTTCATCGCCGAGAGGACGTCGATCTCGTGCATGCTCAGGATGTGCGTCTGACCGAGGGCCAGGTCGCGAACCCAGATCTGCGAGGCGCCTTCGATCTCGAACGGCGCGAACTGCAGGTCCCGCCGGGTGATCGGCCGATCGTCGAGCTCGAGTGGACCGAATCCAGTGGGACGGAGCGCTGGGGCGTTGTCGGTGCTCACGGATTTTCCTTTGTCCGGTCGCGCGAGCGGCGCGGGTCCGGTTCGAAAAGGGGGAACGATCCCGTCGATGCTACACCGATCGCGCAGCGACCGTAAAGCATTTCCGTGCGGTTAGCGGACGACGATGTGGACTTCGTGGCTCGAGCGGCCGTCGGCGACGAGCCTGATCCGGTGGGACCCGGGCTTGAGGGGCCAGTACGATGTATAGGGCCAGCCGACGCGGGCAAAGGGCTTGCCATTGACGTACCAGACGACGCTCTCGACGCTGTCCGGGACGATCGCCTTGAGCGGAACCCGTTGGTAGTCGCCGCTCTGGGAGGGGTCGATCAGATAGCGTCCCTCACTCACGGGCGAGAGGATCTGCGGCTCGTCGCGCGAACGCTTCGTAGCGCGACAGAGCGGTGAGTAGCGCGTCGGTCCGACGAAGACGTGGTGTGAACGGACCCACGAGGCGTACTCTGGAGGGTAGACGACGCTGACCCGCGTCTCGCGGACATTCTCGGGGCAGGTCGGCCCGGCGAGAAGCCCCGTGCGTCGGTCGACGACGACCTCGCGGTGGAAGTTGCAGGTTTCTCTCGGCTCGGTGCCCGGAATGAAATGCTCCTCCATTCGGTGAGGGCAGTGCTTGCCCGGGAGCTTGCCCGAGAGCGGGCAGATCACGGTGGTCACCATCTTCTTCTCTGTCTCGAACCGTTGCTGCGGGCGGTCCTTCATCGCTGCGCGCATCACCCGGCGGAAGATCGGCCCGGCCCCCGTCACGCCGCTGACGTTGTGCATCGGCCGACCGTCGAAGTTGCCGACCCAGACGGCGACCGTGAGCGCTGGTGTGTAGCCGATCGTCCAGTTGTCGCGCCAGTTGTTCGACGTTCCCGTCTTGACGGCGACCTGAAACGGGAAGTTGAAGGGCGTGCGCACGCCGAATCCCTGTAAGCGCGCCATCGGGTCGGAGAGGATCTCGCTGACCAAGTAGGCCACGCGCTCGCCGAAGACGCGCCGGCGACGGCCCGTCGGCATTCGGTAGCGCTTGCCACTCACCGTACGGCGCTCGAGCACGAGGCGCGGGGCGATGTACTCGCCGCGGCGCGCGAGCGACATGTAGGCCGTCGCCAGCTGCAGGAGCGTGGTCTCGCCGTTCCCGAGGACGAGGCCGAGGCCATAGAACTCGGCCTTCTTCTTCAGGCTGGTCAATCCGACGCGTCGCAGGGTCGCCAGCAGCTTGTCGTCGCCAACCCAGCTCGTTACCTTCAGCGCCGAGATGTTCAGCGAGCTCGCCAGTGCCGAGCGCAGCCGTTTGGGGCCGTAGTAGCGGCCATCGTAGTTGCGCGGCCGGAACGTGCGGCCGTCGGCGAGGCGATAGAGGGTCTCGATGTCGGCGACCAGGCTCGCCGCGGTGTACCCCTTGCTCAGCGCGAGTCCGTAGGCGAAGGGTTTGAGCGTCGACCCGGGTTGGCGCAGCGCCGTCACGCCGTCGACCTGCCCGTGGTGCTTCTTGTCGAAGAAGCGGCGCGAGCCGACCCAGGCGAGGACGTCGCCGGTCTTGTTGTCGAGGACCACCACCGATGCATTGCTCACGCCGTGGGGCTCGAGCGGTGGCAAGCTGTCGCGGATGATTCGCTCGACCGTGCGCTGGAGCTCGACGTCCAGCGTCGTCACGATGCGTTGCACCGATTCACGGGGTGCTCGGCGCGAGGCGTGGACGTGTCGTTTCGCCAGCCCGCTGCGTCGCAGGTGACGGATGAAGTGGGGCGCCAGAAAGGGAGAGCCCCAGCGTTCGACGTCGATCGTCTCGGCGAGAGCCGCGCCATACTGGAGCGCGTCGATCCGTCCCGCCTCGGCCATCCGTCGTAAGAGCTGGCGCTGCAAGCCGAGGATCGCCCGCTTGTGGCGATAGGGGCTGTAGTTCCGCGGAGAGCGTGGGATCACCGCCAGAAACGCGGCCTCGGCGAGGCTGAGCTGCCGCGCGGGCTTGCCGAAGTAGAGTCGGCTCGCCGCTTCGACTCCGATCGCGCCGTTGCCGTACGGGGCGCGGTTGAGGTACTGCTCGAGGATCGTCCACTTGCCGAAGCGCCGTTCCAGGCGCCGGGCCTCGATCGCCTCGATCCATTTCGAGGCCAGCGTGCGCGGCCGCGGTCGGAGCAGTCGCACGAGCTGCATCGTCAGCGTCGAGGCGCCGCTGACCACGCGGCGGGCGCGCAGATTGGCGAAGGCGGCACGGAGCACGGCGATCCGATCGATCCCGTCGTGGGAGAAGAAGCGTTTGTCCTCCGAGATGATCGTCGCCTCGACGAGGTGCGGAGCGATCTCATCGAGGGAGACCCAGGACGAGAAGCGGCTCTTTTCACCGGGCAGCTCACGCAGCAGCGTACCGTGGCGGTCGAAGAACTGCAGCGAGGTCTGCTCGGTTTTGATGCGCTCCTCGATCGGATAGTCGCCGAGGTTGACCGCCGTCTCGAAGAACGCCCAGACGCTCACCGCCGACAAGAGGGTCAGGGCCAGCGCCAAGCGCCAGCGTTGTCGCGGTCTGACGGGGAGGGCGCGAATTCGCGCGAAGAGGGGTGATGCGCTCATTTTACGACCGTTTGCGCCATTTCACTGCGCGCGAAGAACTTCGGATCGTACATCGCCTCGACCGTCGCGGGCGGGACGACGAAGGTTCCGCGGGTCGTGGCGCGCGCCAGATAGCCGAACTCGTAGAGCCCGCGATACGGCAGCTTGTCGGCGA
>JAGQJP010000508.1 GCA_020430585.1 Myxococcales bacterium
AAGAGACCAAGAACATGAAAGACGGCGAGTTCGACAAGATCATGGAGCGCAATGGCGCCGTGACCAACGCCGCGACCTGGCTCGATTGGACCTATTACCTGCAGAACCTGCCGAAGGGTAAGCTGGAGCTCGTCGCTCGCCTCGAAGCCGACCGGATGGAGAACATGGTGCTCAACGCGCGTCAGCTCAAGAGCGAGCGCGAAGTGGTGAAGAACGAGCGGCGGCTGCGCGTCGACAACGACCCCGAGGGCAAGCTCTCGGAGGTGCTCTACGCGACGACCTTCCAGCGCCACCCGTACGGTTGGCCGACGCTGGGCTGGATGGCGGATCTGAACGCGATCGAGCTCGCCGACTGCGTCTCCTTCTATCGCACCTACTACTCGCCGAACAACGCCACCGTCGTCGTCGTCGGCGACGTCACGAGCGAGGCGGTGTTGCGCGCCATTCGCCAGCGCTACGGCCACCTGAAGGCGCAGAAGATCCCGCCGGAGAAGCGGATCGTAGAGCCCGAGCCGAAGGCCGAACGCCGCCGCACGCTGCATCTGGCGCTCGCCGCGCCGAAGATGGTGATCGGCTACCGCAGCCCGGCGTTGGCCGACAAGGACCACGCGGTGGTGATGGTGCTCAACGAGATCCTCTTCGGCGGCAAGAGCGGGCGGCTCAGCAAGCTCCTCGTCCAGGAGCGCGAGCTGGCGAGCCGCGCCAGCGGCTGGGTCGGAACGTTCCACTTCGAGGGGATCTACGAGATGTGGTTCGACCTGAAGAAGACGAGCGATCCCGCGACCGTCGAGACGCTCGTCGCGACGGAGCTGGCGCGCCTCGGACGCCAGCCGATCAGCCCACGCGAGCTCCAGAAGGCGAAGAACGCTCTCGAGATCTCGCTGACCCGCAGCCTGCGCTCGGTCGGACCGATCGCTCGCCAGCTCGGCCACTATGAGACGACGACAGGCGACTACCGCCGACTCTTCCGCGTGGTCGCTCGCTATCGCGCCGTCACGCGCGCCGACGTGCAGCGCGTGGCGAAAAGGCTCTTCCCCCCGCGACGGCGGGTGGTGATCACGGGGCTACCGCTGGCCCCGTCGAAACACAAAGGAGGGAAATGATGCGCAGGCACGCTTCGATCCTGCTCTTTCTGCTGCTCTGCGTCGCCCCTGGCACGAGCGTCGCCAAAAGAGTCGTGCGCTTCGATGTCGACGGCATCCCCGTCCGCCTCGTGCAGAATCGAGACTTCGACTACGTCACGCTGAGCCTGATCGTCCGCAGCGGCTCCCTCGCCGATCCCAAGGGAAAAGAGGGGTTGGCCAATCTGACGGCGCAAATGCTGAGGCGCGGCGCAGGGAAGCTCGATCAGGCGGGCTTCGAAGACGCCCTCGACTACCTCGGCTCGAAGCTCGAGATTTCGGTGGGCTACGAGTCGACGTCGATCGGTGGTGATTCGCTGGGGCGCAATCTCGACGCCTTTTTGCAGCTGGTCTCGACGATGCTCGGCGCGCCGCGCTTCGAAGCCGCGCAGATCGAGAAGCAGAAGCGGCTGATCGTGGCCCAAATCGACGCCATTCGAGAGAACGACGCCACACTCGGCGCTCAGTTCTTTCGCCGCGCGCTCTTCGCCGACCACCTCCTCGGGCGACCGACGCTCGGGACGCCGCGCTCGGTGCGCACGCTGCGTCAAGAGGATGTGAAGGCCTATTTTCGCCAGGCGTTCGTGCGAAACAACCTGATCGTCGGCTTCTCGGG
>JAGQJP010000509.1 GCA_020430585.1 Myxococcales bacterium
CGGCGGCCACGCCCGGGTCGTGCTGGACGCCCTGCTCCAACTCGAGCGCTTCGCCGTCGTCGGCATTCTCGACCGCGATCGAGCGCGGCGCCAAGTCGTCGGGGTTCTCGACGGAGACGAGCCGCGGCGGGAGGAGATGCTCTATGGGGTGCTCCTGCTCGGTGGTGACGAGCGCCTCGCCGAGCTGCGCAGCATGGCGACGCACGTGATCGTCGCTGTCGGTTCGATCGGCGCGCCAACCCATCGCGTCGAGATCTATCGGCGATCGCGGGAGCTGGGGTTTGAGGCGGCCGTCGTCGTTCATCCCGCCGCGTCGGTCTCGGCGAACGCCCAACTGGGGCGCGGTACCTTCGTCGGCCCGGCGGCGGTGGTCAACGCTGGCGCGCGGATAGGCGAGAACGCAATCATCAACAGCGGAGCGATCGTCGAGCACGACTGTGCGTTGGGTGATCACGTCCACGTCGCCCCGCGCGCCGTCCTCGGCGGTGGCGTGCGGATCGGCGCCCGAGCCCACGTCGGAATCGGCGCGGTCGTGCGGGAATCGCTCCAGATCGGCGAGGACGCGATCGTCGGGGCCGGAGCCGTCGTCATTCGAGATGTCGGCGCCGGCATGGTCGTCGCCGGCGTGCCTGCGAGGCCGTTGCGCTGAGTCGAAAGGCGGTTGCGTCGAAAGGCGGCTGAGCGGCGCCGCACCGAGTCGCCCCGCGCCACGTCGCGACGCCATCCGCGAATGGCGCGCGGCGAGGAGCGGCAGAGGGAAACGAGGCGAGATGGTAGGTACCACGATTCACGACCTCTTCGTCGAGCTCGGAACCGAGCTACGGGAGGTGATGCGCCGCATCGACCGCGCGGCCAAAGGGATCGCCCTCGTCGTCGACGGCGCGCAGCGACTGATCGCGACGATCACCGACGGCGACATTCGGCGCGCGATCCTCGCTGGTGTCACCCTCGAAGAGCCCGTCGAGCGGCTGGTTGAACGAAAGCGCGACTCGGCGCGCTATCCGGCGCCGATCAGCGCACCGCTCGGCACCAGCGAGGCGGCGGGGCTCGCACTGATGCAGGCGCACCGCATTCGCCAGCTTCCGTTGGTCGATCCCGACGGCGTCGTCGTGGCGTTGCAGATGCTCGACGATCGTCCCATCGCCGAGCGTCTACCGGTTCAGGCGGTCGTGATGGCGGGCGGCCTCGGCAGCCGGTTACGGCCACTGACCGAGACGACGCCCAAGCCGATGCTGCCAATCGCCGGTCAGCCACTCCTCGAGCACATCATCCGTCAGCTGGGGAGCTGTGGCATCGAGCGCGTGGCGATCGCGACGAACTACAAGAAAGAGCACATCACGGCGCACTTCGGCAGCGGAGAAGGGTTCGGCGTCGAGATCGCCTACCTCAACGAAGAGGAGCCCCGAGGTACCGCCGGCGCCCTGGCGCAGCTCGAGGACAGTCGCGAGCCACTGTTGGTGATCAACGGCGACGTGCTGACGCGCCTCGACTTCCGCGCGCTCCTCTTGCACCACCGCACGCAGCGGGCCGAGGTCACCGTCGCCGTCAAAGATGTCGCCCTGCGCGTGCCCTACGGCGTCGTCGAGGTCGATGGCGCGCGCGTCTCGGCGCTGCGCGAGAAACCACAGCTCGAGGTTCGCGTGAACGCCGGGATCTATCTCCTCGAGCCGACGGTCGTTTCCAGCGTGCCGACGGACGGGCGCTTCGACATGACCCATCTGATCGATCAGCTGCTGGCCGGTGGTCGCCGCGTCTCCTGGTTCCCGATCATCGAGTACTGGCTCGATATCGGTCAGCCGGAGGACTACGAGCAGGCCCAGCTCGACCACGAGGAGCGCGAACGATGAGAATTCCTCTCTCGGCGCCCGAGCTGAGTGGCAACGAGCGGCGCTACGTCGAGGAGTGCCTCGCTTCGGGTTGGGTCAGCTCGGCGGGCGCGTTCGTCGAACGCTTCGAGGGCCTCGCCGCCGCTGCGGTCGGGCGGCGCTACGGGGTGGCTGTGATGAACGGAACGTCGGCGCTGCACCTCGCGTTGCTCGTCGCGGGCGTCGCCGCGGGAGACGAGGTCGTCACCTCGGCGCTGAGCTTCGTCGCCCCGGCGAACGCGATCCGCTACGTCGGCGCGCGGCCACTCTTCGTCGACGCCGAGCCCGAGAGCTGGCAGCTCGACGTCGCGCGCCTCGAAGAGCACATCGAGCAGCATTTCGAGCGCCGAGAGGGAGGCTGGTTCCGGCGCACAAGCGGACGACGGCTCGCAGCACTGCTCCCGGTCGACATTCTCGGAATGGCGGCGGACTGGCAGCGATTGACCTCGCTCGCCGCCAAATACGAGCTGCCACTGATCGAAGATGCCTCCGAGAGCCTGGGAGCGTGGGACCGCGGAGCGCCGGTGGGTAGCTTCGGGCTCTGTGCGTGCCTCAGCTTCAACGGCAACAAGCTCGTCACCTGCGGCGGCGGAGGAATGTTGGTAAGCGACGACGAGGAGCTCGCCCGCCGCGCGCGTCACCTGAGCACGACGGCCAAGGTCGATCCGATCGAATATCGACACGACGAGGTCGGCTACAACTACCGCCTGACCAACCTACAGGCGGCCCTAGGCTGTGCGCAAATCGAGCGACTGGAGGAGCTGGTCGCGCGCAAGCGGGCGATCGCTTCGCGCTACCGTGCCGCCCTGGCCGACCTTCCGGGTCTGGAATCGATGCCCCAGCGCGACGGCGTCGAGAGCAGCTGCTGGCTCTTCACGATAACGGTCGATGTCGATGCGTTTGGTTGTGACAGCCGCGCCCTGCTCCGGGCGCTGGCACGAGCGGGGATCGAGAGCCGCCCGCTCTGGCAACCGCTGCACGCGAGCGATGCGCACCGCGACAGCGATAGCGTTGGCGGCTCGGTCGCCGCGGATTTGTACGCCCGCGCCCTCTGCTTGCCGAGCTCTGTCGGCCTCACGACCGCCGAGCAGGACGAGGTGATCGACGCGATCCGCCAGACCCACGAACGATGCGGCGTGACCCGGCGCTAGCCCTTCGCGGCGCTCGGGTTCGAGGGCGTCGACGTGTCGCCGATCAGCTCGTTCGCGAAGCGATGTACCTCGTTGTTGATTCCCCGAATTGTATCATAGACGTGGCCGATCACCTGCTGCTGAATCTCGCGACTGGTCTTGGCGAGCTGCTCGAGGCCCTGGACGCGCTCCAGAATCCCGAAGGGCATCCCGGCGATCGCGAGATGGATCTGCTCGACCGTCGTCGCCCCACTGTTGACTAGCTCTTGGACCATCTCGGTGTATGTTTTGCTGTGGCTCATCTTCGTTCTCCTCGTCGTGGGCCAATCGCCCGTTTGATTACGTCCTGTGTTACATTTGTAACACATTGTGCGACGCCGTCAAGCGCTTTGTTACACAGCTTCCGCAAGATCGTGATTTCTCTTACAATACACGCCTAGGGAGAGAGCGTCCGGCGGATCGTAGGGCGTGTTTGGCGAGCCACTCGAGGCTCGTTTTGGCGAGCCCACTCGAGGCGTGTGTTACACGGATCGGCGCCGAGTGGCGAGCCGTCGAAGAGGGTGAAGGATCCACGTGATCCTCGTCGACGTGGGACATCGGATTGGCGAAGACCGAAGCTCACGCCTTCGGGCGGTTGGCGACGTCGACGACGGTTTCGGCGTACGCCTCTGCGGCGGCCTGGCAGGCCGTGAGCTCGCCAGACAAGAAGGCGGCGGTGAAGTTCGTCTCGGTCGGTGGGGCGAAGATCTTCGCGGCGACGACATCGGCCGCTTTCAGCGCGGCATCGAGGCCGAGCGACCCCTCCATCGGCGGCGCGACGAGATAGGCCATCGAGCTCGCTGGCGCCAGCCCGGCTTGCGCCGACAGGTAGTGCCCCAACGAGGCGATGACGTGGGGAAAGACGGCGATCGAGCCCGTGTCGTCGGCGCTGTAGAAACAGGCGTCGTGCTCGAGACAGCGGACCACCGCCTTCAACCCCTCGTCGATCTCATCGGGGTCGCTGGCAGCGATCACGCCGAGGATCTCGCCCGAGAGGCGACCCGAGGCGTGCGCCGAACCGGCGTAGAACGAGCGAGCGTAGACGACCTCGACGTTCGCCTGCTTCGTCGCCTCGTCGAGGGCGACATAGGTCGGATCGTCCTGATCGCACGTCAGCAGTCCCAACGAGGCGTGACGCGCCGGATCGGCGCCATACGCGCGGAGCACGTCGGGATGCGCGTTGGGAATGCGCCGCACCGAAAGGATCGTCGGCAGAATCGGCTCCAGTATCACGTGAGCACCTCCACCAGCCGCACACGTTCCTGTGGGGCCCGGTAGCCACCGCCAGCGGCTTCACCGAGCTGCGACGCCAAGCCCGTCAAATCCAGCTCGACGCCCGAGACCCGCTGTCGGATCATCGCCTCGGCGAGCAGCGCCAGACGCGTGCCAGCGACCTCTGGCGGCATCCCCCGCGGGTGGATGTTCGAGATCATGTTCCGCTCGCCGTCGGTCTTGCCGATCGACGGCTGATAGACCATGTAGGCCGACAACCCGTCGCCCGTACCGAGCCCAGGCCGCTCACCGAGGAGGATGCAGGCGACCTTCGCGCGCACGACCTCGCCGATCTCGTCTTCGAGCCAGACGCGGGCGAATTTGGCGCAGATCGGTGTCCCGACGCTCAGACCGCGACCGCGGCACGCCGTGCTGAACGCCTCGAGCAAGCGCAACCCCGAGCCCATGCAGGCCACCGCCGAAAGCCCGTCAGCGAGAATCGGCTGGACATCGACGTCCTTCTGCGCCCGCTCCTCGAGGCGCCGACGCGATTCCTCGTCGAGTCGACGACCGAGGTCGGGTCGCAGCAGGAATTCGCGATGGTTGCCGACGCGGCTCTGCAGCGGGAGAAGCCCGTTCTGTTGGGCCCAGTCATCGGGCAACTCCGCACCCACCGCACCGTGGGCGACCGCCAGCTCGGCCTGGAACTGGAGCACCACGTCGGTGGCGTAGCGCGTGCCGACAGCACCGATTCCGACGAGCGCCGTCGTGTGCTTCGACGCGCTGGCAGCAAACGCCGAGCGCTCGCGCCGCGAGGGGAACACGCGCTGCGGTGGACGCGCGATCTCGGGCAGCGGCGGCGGCGGCGCCATTGGATCGGCGTGACCGAGACGCAGCCGCAGATCGGCGATCAGCTTGCGGGTCACACTCATCGGTCGATCCACTCCTCGGCGGCGTTCCTGGCGTGGTTCGCGCGGATGGACGGGTTCGCGTTCATGGGATCACCCTCGGATCGCCGAAGTTCTGCCCCGGTCGATCGCCCTCCATGATCCCCATCTCGCTCAGCCAGGCGTCGAATTCCGGCGTCGGCCGCTTGCCGAGGAGGGCCCGCGTCGAGGGGATGTCGTGATACGACGTGGATTGGTAGTTGAGCATGATGTCGTCGCCGACGGGGAGCGACATCAGATAGCTACAGCCCGCCGCGCCGAGCAGCACCTTCAGGCACTCGAGCTCGTTCTGCGTCATGTCGGCGTGATACGTGAAACAGGCGTCGCAACCCATCGAGATGCCGAGGAGCTTCCCCATGAAGTGGTCCTCCAGGCCGGCGCGGGTGATCTGCC
>JAGQJP010000510.1 GCA_020430585.1 Myxococcales bacterium
TCGAGATAGGTCTTGTCGATGTCCCAGACGAAGACCGGACCGGCGTGATCGGGCGCGAGCTGTCGGTGCGGGGTGCGCACCATCGGATAGGGCGTCTCGAAGCGGTCGAATGCGGGCGTATCGGGCATCAGGTCACCGTGCGAGCAGCTGATCGATGTCTTGTTGCGAGGCGACCCGCATCAGCTCGACCAGCGCGGTCTGTGGGTGCATGCCCTCGTAGAGCACACGAAAGATTCCGTCCAGAAGCGGCGTTTCGAGGCGCAGCTCGCGAGCGATCTCCCAGGCGACGCGCGTCGCGGTCACCCCTTCGGCGACCATTCCCAGCGTTTCGATGATCGCCTCGAGCTTGTCGCCCTGGGCCAGGCGTCGCCCGACGCGATGGTTGCGCGAGAAGGGCGACGAACAGGTGACGATTAGGTCGCCGATCCCCGCCAAGCCAGCGAAGGTCATCGGGTTCGCCCCGAGTGCCACTCCGACGCGGGAGATCTCCGAGAGCCCACGGGTGATCAGGAGCGCCTTGGCGTTCTCGCCGAGCTCCATCTGGGCCGCCATCCCGGCTCCGATCGCGACGATGTTCTTGAGCGTGCCACCGAGCTCGACGCCGAGGACATCGTCGTTGGCGTAGACGCGCATGATCTCGGAGGCGAGCAGCTCTTGAACTTTCGTCGCGAGGCGGGGGTAGCGCGACGCGATCACCGTTCCGGCGGGTTTGCCCGCACAGAGCTCGGGGGCGATGTTCGGACCCGAGAGCACGCCGATCTGGCGCACACAGGTCTCTTGCAACAGGATCTCGGACATCCGCTTGTGGCTTTTCGGCTCGAGCCCCTTGGTCGCGTGCACCAAGTATTGGTCGGGGGAGCAAAGGTCACCGATCGCTCGCGCGGTCTCGCGAAACGCTTTGGATGGCACGACGACGAAGACGACCGGCACGCCCTTGACCGCCTCGCTCAGATCGGTGGTCGCCCGAATGTGCGGGGAAAGCTGTAGCTCGCCAAGATACTTGGCGTTCGTGCGCTGCACGTTGATCTCGTCGGCCTTCTCCGCGCTGCGGCACCAGAGCAAGACTTCATGGCCACACAGTCCGATCAGGTGCGCGATGGTGGAACCCCAACTGCCACCGCCGATCACGCTCACGCTCGGTTTCATACGGCGGGCCTCCATTCGTTCGAGACGACGTTCGGTGCGTCGAGCAGCCGATAGCCATCGAGGCGGTTGCGATAGAACAGGATCAGATTCGCGTCACCGACGTGGAGCCTCACGCCGCGTCGTTCGATCACGGGGCGTGTGTGGTAGGTCGCAAAGCTCAGGAGTCCCTGATGGATGATCTCGTCGACGTCTCCGCGGGAGACCATCGAGCTGACTCGGATCTGCCCACGGCGTTCCATCGTCGAGAGCTCGCCGAGCAAGCGCTCGATCTCTTCGGCCACACGGGGGAGTGCGAGGCTCGTCTCGCTATCGAGGCTGCGCAACAGACGGTAGATGTCGCGCTCCTGGCTCTCGCGCCGCAGCGTTTCGAAGAAGGCGAAGGCGAGGACGTGCTCGGCGAGGGCGACGTTGTCGCGGTGGTACGCGTCGACCAGGCGGCTCGATAGGGCGCTCGTGTACTCGTGGTCCCGCGCATCGTCCTCGGCGTATTCACCGTCGATCAAGAGATAACGCGAAGGGTCGATCGGCCGACCCCGCGGGTCGAGGGACTCCCCGTCCTCGCCGACATCGTTGCCAAACGGATCGAGGGGTTTGCCGACGGTGATCGAGATTTGCAGGTCGAGGGAGAAGAGCCCGCGCATGAACTCGATCCAACGCTCCAGGCGGCTGAACTCGTCATCGACGATGATGTAGCGCGAGCGTCCGGCACGCTGGAGGTAGTCGTCGATCAGCGTTGCGCCTTCGAGCACCAGCGGATAGGAGATCGTCACGGGGAAGACGAAGATCCGCGGGTTCGGGCGGCGGTTGATCAGGTTGTTGCGGTAGGCACCGATCGACGTGCCGAGCAGGCCGCGCTTCAGTTTCGCTTCGACGGCGCCCGAGCGGCTACGTGTACCGCCGGGAAAGAAGAGCTGGTCCTGGCCGTACTCCATCGTGACCGTCGCGTACTCTTTGAGGACCTCGCGATAGAGCGGGTCGCTCTTCATCCGATCGACGGTGTAGGCGCCGAGGTTGTGCATGAAGAAGCCGATGATCTTGTTCGAGAACAGGTTCAACCCCGCGCCATAGGTCACGGGCGGCAGCCCCATCCGATAGATCGTGTACCCCATCAGCACCGAATCGAGGTTCGAGCTGTGGGTCGGCGCGACGATCACCGTCCCCTGCTTCTGCAAGCGGCGCAGGGTATCGACTTCTCCTTGCACGTTGACGTGATCGTCGAGGGTCGGAACGTCCTGCAGGCGCGAGAGCAGCCGCTTCGGCGAGAGGCTGTTGAGCAGCGCGCTCAAGCCGAAGGGGAGCACGCTCGTCGCCAGCTTGTAGACCGTCGGATTGAAGCGGCCGGTCACCTGGTCGGTGTAGCGCTGGACGATCGACGCGAAGAGCTGCTTGCACTGCGACGGCGACGCGTGGGGCAGCGTCCGCCGAATCGACGCGTAGAATTGGCGATCGGCGACGTCGCGGTCGGTGTGTGACGTCTTCAGGCGCTCGCGCTCGTGGTAGAGCGACTCGTTCACCGTCTCTTCGATCGGGCGCCCGCCGCTCGCGGCGCGCTTGGTGTGGCGATCGATGATTCGGCCGGTAACCTCGGACTTGACCTTCTCGCGATGGGCCTTTCGCATCACACGTCCTCATTCCGCCGGTTCAGGTACCCTAAATCTCGGATTTCCCAAGGAGATGTCAGCGATGATAGCAAGCCGCGCCCCATGGTGTCAAACCGCAACAAATTGTCTTTTCAACCGACGACGACTTCGAGTATTCTTGTACGAAATCTAACAGAGGAAATTGTGGTTACTCGTCCTCTGGGTGGGTGTTGGTGGCGGCATAGTTCGGAACGTCGTTCGTTTCGTTTGCGACTGTGAGGAGGAAACACAGATGAAATGGGCAGCTACACTTTTGGTGCTGTTGAGCCTCGGACTGATCCTGGGGGGGTGTCCGACGCGGACGGTCTACGTCAACCCGGAGCAGCCGCCGCCGCAGCAGCCACCGCCGCCGTCGAGTTGGAACGATCGAGCGACCTTCAGCTCCCTGCATGTTTTGGGTCATCACTTTCACACGGCCACCGTCCGCAACGGTAGCTATGGTGACGGAACGCAGTGCAGCCTCTATTTCAAGGTGAGCTTTTTCGCGCCCTCGACCTACTATCATCGCTTCCAGACCAAGCTCATGATGAGCGGAGGCGCTTGGGTGCGTTCGCCCGTGTTTTTCAACCAGGGCTACGGTCAACGGGAATATCGCTTCTCTTTCGACACCACGAATCAAGGGTGTTGGGCGCGGCGGTACCATCGCATCACCTTCATGACCGTCCACGGATGTTCCGGGTACGGTTGCTACGTCCGCCCCATCCCCTGAGCTCACGCGCCAGCCTCAACGACTCACGAGACTCCACAGCGAACGTATGAGCTTTACCACGTCACTCGTGCGCGAGATCTTCCAAGATGGAACGATCGCCTTCGTCGCCGGGCTCGCTGTCCTCTACGCGCTCGTGCGGGCGCCCGAGGAGCGGGTGCGGTTGCGCTGGACGGTCTACCCTCTGGCGCTCCATCTTGTGACGTTGCCCGTGGCCGCGCTCTTCGGAAGCATCGGATCGCCGGTCCACCCGATCGCCCGCCTGGTCGCGTTGGTTCTCGCTGGAATCTGCGGCGTCGGCCTCTCGGCGATGTTTCTGTTCGGTCTGCTCCTGCCTTTGGTCGGCATCCGGGTTCCGCGCATCGTTCGCGACGTCGTCGTCGGCACGGGCTCGATCGTCGCGTCCCTCGTCATCGCCTCACAGATGGGCTTCAACGTCACCGGTCTGATCGCGACCTCGGCGATCCTCACCGCGGCCTTGGCGTTGAGCATGCAGGATACGCTGGGCAATATCATCGGTGGGCTCGCGCTGCAGATCGACAAGTCGATCGCCGTCGGCGACTGGATTCGCTTCGAGTCGGTGAGCGGGCGCGTGACCGAGATCAGCTGGCGCCACGCCACGATCGAGACGCGAAACTGGGAGACGCTGATCGTGCCGAACAGCGCGCTCGTCAAGGGCAGTGTGCTGATCGTCGGCCGCCGTGCGGGTCAGCCCCCCCTCTGGCGCCGCTGGGTCTACTTCAACGTCGACTTTCGTTTCCCGCCGAGCCACGTGATTCGCGCCGTCGAGGAGGCCCTCGCCTCACCGATCCCGAACGTCAGCGACGAGCCGAGGGCGCACTGTATCCTCTATGATCTGCAAGAGAGCTACGCCCGCTACGCCGCTCGCTATTGGCTCAGCGATCTGGCACAGGACGACGGCACCGACAGCGCGGTGCGGCGCCGTATCGTCGTCGCACTGCGCCGTGCGGAGATTCCGCTCTCGATGCCCGCCCACGCCGTCTTCCTCACCGAAGAGTCGGCGGAGCGTAAGACCCAGAAGAGCCACATGGACATCGAACGACGACTCGACGCGCTCTGTCGTGTCGAGCTGTTCCGCTCGCTGAGTGACAGAGAGCGCCGTGATCTGGCGCCCTCGCTGCGCTACACGCCGTTCGTTGCCGGAGAGGTGCTCACGCGGCAAGGGGCCGAGGCGCACTGGCTCTACATGCTGGTGTCGGGCGAGGTCTCGGTGCGGGTCGCGATTGTCGACGCCGGCGAACGAGAGGTGAGCCGCCTGGGAGCTGGCGATTTCTTCGGCGAGGCGGCCCTTCTGACGGGCGAGCCTCGCAACGCCACGGTCGTCGCACTCAGCGACGTGACCTGCCTTCGTCTCGATCGCGAGCGGTTCCTCGAGATCTTCCGACAGCGCCCCGATGTGGCGATGGAGGTCGCCGACATCCTCGCTCGGCGGAAGGTCGAGCTACAACAGCTGAAAGAACAGGTGACCCAGGAGGTCGCGGCGCGTCGACTCGAGGAGCACAAACACGACTTCCTGAAGAAGATCCGACAGGTTCTCGGTCTGGGCGACGAGTGAGTCCACGGCGAGCGGCGAGCCGCGTGGCGTCTTGTGCCGCCGGGCGCTGACCGCGTCCCGGGTCGAACCCTGCGACGCCGGCGCACGCCCGCTCAAAGCGAGCGAGGAAAGGCGCGCACGGCTTGAACGAATTGGGCCGCGCGCTGCGGATCGACTGGGTTGTCGGGGTTGCGACCCGACTTGAGGTAGCTGCCGACGATCAGGCCGTCGACGTGGGGCAGGATCTCGGGTAGGCGCTTGGGCGTCGCGCCGCTGCCGATCAACAGTGGCCCGCTCGAGATCGACTGGCGTACGGTCTGTAGCTCCTCGAGATCGACGGGTTTTCCCGTCGCGCTCCCCGAGATGATCACCGCGTCGGCGGCAGCGCGCTGCAGCAGCTCTTGCGCTTCTTCGCCGATCGGGCGATCGACGAGGGGCGCGGCGTGCTTGACGCGGACGTCGGCGAGGATCGCGCAGTCGGGGGCGAATTGATCGCGGTAGGGCACGGTCTCGTGGGCGCGCCCCTGAACCAGCCCCTGGTCGGTGACCA
>JAGQJP010000054.1 GCA_020430585.1 Myxococcales bacterium
CGAACAAGAGCATCATCAGCGAGAGCGCGGCGCGGTTCATCGATGTCTCCTCGGGCGAGTGTGGGTCGGTCTTCAGGATAGCGCAAGCCGCGGCAGGTTGGCGAGCGCTTCGTCGCGTGGCGGTGAATCGACGGGCCCCGGGCGTGATCGGTTGACAAGCGCCCTGAGACCGGGTGGGGTAGTAGGGAACCACGCGAACGTAGGAGGGGCGATGCGGATCGCGGTCGTCGGCTTGGGGTATGTCGGCTTGGTGCAGGCCGCCTGTCTGGCGGATGCTGGACATCGTGTGAGCGGTGTCGAGAGCGACGAGGCGCGGTTGAGGCTGCTACTCGGCGGTGAGACGCCGTTCTACGAACCGGGGCTCTCGGAGCTGGTACGACGGGCGCTCGATCGTGGAGGTCTGCGGATCACGAGCGAGATCGACGTCGCGGTCTGCCAGAGCGAGGTCGTCTTCCTCACGGTCGGCACGCCGCCACGGGCGGATGGGTCGTCGAATCTCGACGCCCTCTTCGAGGCGGGTGAGGCGCTGGCGGCGGGCGCCTCCTCCGCGCTGCTCGTCGCCGTCAAGAGCACCGTCCCCGTCGGCACCTGCGACGACTTGGAGAGCGCGATGCGGCGGCGCGCGGACGCACGGGTCGACGTCGTCGCGAACCCGGAGTTCCTCGCCCAAGGGCGGGCGATCGCCGATTTCCGCGAGCCCCGGCGCGTCGTCCTCGGCTCGACGAGTGAGGCGGCGCTCGAACCCCTCCTCGCGCTCTATCGCCCCTTTGTCGAGAGCGGCAGTGGGCGCCTCGTGGTGATCGATCGCCGCAGCGCCGAGCTGGCCAAGTATGCGGCGAACGGGGCGCTCGCGCTGCGAGTCTCGATGATCAACGAATACGCCCGTCTCTGTGACGCCGTCGGCGCGGACATCGAAGAGGTGCGTCAGGTGCTGGCGAGCGATCCGCGGATCGGTCCGCACTTCCTCGAAGCGGGGCTCGGTTTCGGCGGATCGTGCCTGCCCAAGGACATCACCTCGCTGTTGCACCAGGCGAGGGCCGCCGATTGCGAGATGCCCCTCGTCGAGGCGCTCTACGCGGTCAACCAGGGGCAGCGCACGCGCCTCGCCGAGCTCGCCGTCGAAGCCTTCGGTGACGAGCTTTCGGGGCGACGCTTCGCGGTCTGGGGCCTCGCCTTCAAACCGGGGAGCGACGATCTCCGCGAGTCGCCCGCAATTCTGACGATCGACGAGTTGCTGCGCCGCGGCGCACGTCTCACACTTTACGATCCAGCGGCGCTCGACAACGCGCGGGCGCTCTACGGCGGGCGGGTCGACTACGCGAGCACGGCGCTTTCGGCCCTCGAGGGCGCCGAGGCGCTGCTGCTCTGTACGGCCTGGCCCGAGCTCGCACAGCTCTCACTCTCGGCGATCGCCGAACGAATCTCGACGCCAGAGCGGAACACGCCGCCCTACCTATTCGACGGGCGAAACCTCTTCGACCCCGTCGAGGCGGGCCGCGCGGGCCTCGTCTACCGCGGTGTCGGCCGCGGTCGCGCTTTTCCCAGCGGGTAGATCGCCTGGCGCCAGAACGAGTGGACGGGGAACGCCTCTTGGTCTTCGACACCGAGCTCGATGTCGCGGCCGTCCGCGGGGATGTACGCGGTTTTGAAGAGATAGTCCCAGAGACTGAGGGTCAGGCCGAAGTTGACGCCATAGCGCCGTTCGGGCGGTAGCGCCCGGGCGTGGTGCCAGATGTGCATCTTCGGGCTGTTCAACAGGTAGCGCAGCGGGCCGTAGTCCCAGCCGACGTTCGAGTGGTTGAGGTGGCCGATCGACAGCGCGATGATGTGAACGATGAAGAAGTCGCGGATCCCAAAGCCGATCATCGCCAGCGGCAGGTATTCGATCGTGCGATAGATCACCGTCTCCATCCAATGGAAGCGTAGGTGGGCGGCGAATCCCATCTGCTCCACCGAGTGGTGCACCTTGTGAAACTGCCAGAGCAGTGGGACGCGGTGCAGCAAGCGGTGGACGTTGAAGTGGATGAAGTCGCGCAGGACCAGCATCGTCGCCAGCTGCAGCCAGACCGGCCAGCTCTTGACCTCGAGCGCCACGAGGTTTCGCACGCCGAAGCCATCGCGCAACAGCGTCTGGAAGGCGAGCACCACCACTTCCGAGAGCGCGTAGTAGCCGATCAGAGAAAAGAGGAAGAAATTGAAGAACATATAGAACACGTCGAGCCAAAAGTCGCGCCGCAGAGGCGACTGCATCCGACGCCAGGGCCGGGCCCACTCGATCGCCAGACAGATCAACGAGACGCCGATCAGCCAATAGAAGTAGTTGTTCCAGTGGGGGCGCGCGATCTCCCGTCCGAGGTACGAGGCATAGTCGACGAAGGCGCGCCGAAAGGTCTCGATGTACATCAGATCACCCGATCTCGCAAGCTGTCGCCCGTCTCGAAGCGCGCGAGGTTGTACAGAAAGTGTTCGACCAGTGCGAGGAATTCGTCGGCCCGCCCCCCCGCGCTGTGGGGCGTCAGATAGCAGCGGGGTGCGCTCCAGAGCGGATGATCCCGCGCCAGCGGCTCGCGCGCCGTGACGTCGAGATACGCGGCGTCGAGGGAGCGGGCGGCGAGGGCGCCTAGAAGTGCGGTCTCGTCGACGGTCGAGCCGCGGCCGACGTTGTAGAAGCGCGCCCGCGCGGGAAGCCGAGAGAGTAGAGGGCCGTCGACGAATCCACGGGTTCGTGCGTTCTCGGGCAGACAATCGACGAGGTGGTCCGTCGCGGTGAGGGTGTCAGCGAGCTCGGCGAGGCGGAGGACGCGGCAGGGCTCGTCGCCCCTCGGTTCGCGCCGAAGGACGGCGATTTCCATCTGGAATGGGGCGAGAAGCTCGATCAACCGTCGAGCGATCGCCCCGAACCCGAGGACCACGACCCGCTGCCCGCGCAGCAGGCGTGATTCGGCTCGCCGATCGGCCGCTAACCAACGGCGTGCCCCGCGCTGCTCGTCGAGTGATGCGGGGAGCGAGCGGCCGAGGGCGAGAATCATCGCCAAAAGATGTTCGGCACAAGGGTCGGCATAGACGCTCGAGCTCGTCGTCAGCACGATGCCGCGGGTTCGCAAGACGGAGCGGATCTCGTCGTCGTCGAAGCGGGTGTAGCCCGCGCTGGTGAGATGAATCCAGCGGAGCGATGAAGCGTCGCCAAGCGCTGCAGCGTCGGGTTGGCCGAAGACGACGTGGGCGCCGCGAATTTGCGGGTCGGGGCCGCTCGCGACGAGGTTCGAACGTTGCGGGCTCTTCGACCAACGGACGTCGCGCTCGCCGAGGCCGGCGCGCAGGGCTCGCATCGCGTCGTCGGGAAGATCGACGTCACAGAAAATGCTCATCGGCGCCTCGCTTCGCGTCGCCCGGCCCACGCGGCGTCGAGCCAGGCGCTCGCTAGCGTGCGGAGCCGAGCGCTGGCTCGCGTCAACTAGTGCTTGCGGCGCCCGAGACGGTCGAGCTTCTCTTTCATCTCGCGTTGCGCCTTGTCGAGTTTGTCAAGGCGGCGGCCGAACTGCAAGAGCAGGGCGCCGGATCGGTTCTGCTTGCGGATCTTGTCGATCGTCCGGGTCGCCATCTCGGCGTGGGAGATCGTCGGCGACTGAGCGATGTAGCGACGCAAACGGGCGAGGGCGTCGAAGTTCCCCAAGACGCCGAGGGCCTTGAAGGCGGCGCGGGAGATTCGGGCGTCGGGGTCGTCGATCCGCGAC
>JAGQJP010000511.1 GCA_020430585.1 Myxococcales bacterium
GCCCCGGGCGGACCGCTGCGACGCTCCCGCGCGGCCCCGGGCGGACCGCTGCGACGCTCCCGCGCGGCCCCGGGCGGACCATGGGGGCGGGACGTGGCGGATCATGAGGGTCGCCGCGATTCTCGTCGTTCTCGTCGCGGTGAGTTGCCGAGACGATGAGGCGCGAGTGCGACAGGCGAAAAAAGAGATCGCGATCGAGGCGCTGAGGCACGTGCGGGCGATTCGCTTGGCCCAGGCGACCGTTGCGACCGAGCGACGCCGATTGCTCCAGTTGGGAAGGATTTTGCAGCCTATACGGCCACTTCCGCGAAACGATGCGGCGCTACGCCAGCTCGAGCGAAGGGGAAACATTCCGCCGATGTTGGCGCTTGATATTTGGGGACGCCCACGGTATTGTCTTGCCGCGCCGGGCCGGGCCGCGAGAATATGCTCACTCGGCGCCGACGGAAAGAAGAGTCTCGACGACCATTGTGTCGAGGTCAGCGCGACAAAAGTCGAGCTGTACCCCTAGGAGACGAGAGAGACGAGCTTCCGATGCATCTTGCGATCGATCGCGACGAGCCCGAGTCGTGGCTACTCTATCGGGTTGCGGACGCCCTCAAGGACGGCAAAGTCATCGCGCTGCCGACCGACACCGGGTACGGTTTCGCCTGCGACATCCTCAATCGACAGGCGACCGAGAAGCTGTATCGTCTCAAGGGGATGGACAAGCAGAAGCTCTTGAGCATCCTCGTCCCTGACATCCAGACCGCGGCGCACTACACGGCGGGAATCCCGAATACCGCCTTTCGCATCATGCGGCGTGCTCTCCCGGGGCCCTACACCTTCATCTTGCGCGCCTCGAAGGAGATCCCGAGGACGTTGTTGACCAAGCAGCGCACCATCGGGATCCGGATCCCCGACTCGCCCCTGATCATCGCCCTCGGTGAGCAGTTCGAGCGCGCGATCCTGATCTCCTCGGTGCCCGGCGATGACGACCAGGCCTCGCACGATCCCCACTCGATCGAGCTCGAGTACCGCGATCTCGACTTGGTCGTCGACAGCGGCATCTTGCCACTTCAGCCGTCGACGATTCTCGATTTGACCGGATCAGAGCCTGTGGTACTTCGCGAAGGGGCGGGCTCGCTCGACGTCCTGTGAGCCGCATCAATCCTAGAGTTGCGCGCGTGAGCGCCGAGTTTTGCGTTGTTGCGCGGGCGCGACTGTGCTACATATGTGAGGTTGAGACCTGCCAGCGATTGCCGCGGCGGCGCGTGATGACGACAAGATCGATCTGGACGATAGGGGCGGCGTTCGTGCTCTGCCTCTCGCTTGCGGCGTGCGATCGGAAGGCGCCGGTGAGCGGGACGCAGGACGCGAGCTCGCACGTCGGTCGGCGGGGAAACCGCCGAATCGGGCGAGTAGCGGGCGATCCCGCGCCATTTCCGGGTCACCCCGACGGGATCTCTCCATCGACACGGCGGCGCACGAGCCCGCGAACGCGCAACTCGCCGGTGCGGGTCACACGAAAAGCCTCCAATCCTCGCGGGGATCTGACATCGCCCGGCATCGGGCCGACCCACACCCCGGCTCGGTGTCCAGGTCCGCCAACGAACGCCAATGATGACGACCGCCGCACGCTGAACGGACGTCGCGACGATTTTCCGCTGCGCATCGACTCGCTCTACATCTCGCGAGAGGGATCGCGGGGCTATCGGGTCCACGTCCTCGGGCGCGTGCAGAATCTCTCGCGAACGGTGTTGATCGGCGCGCAGGTCGCGGTCTCGCTAGCCCTCGAGTTCGACGGCTACTGCCTGGGGCAGAAGGGGCGACTCACCCTCGGGCCGTCGTGGCACCCCGTGATCCCGTCGATCGAGGCGTTGCCGCGCGGCGAGTACCGCGGGCGCCCATGGCGACACCGCGAGTGGCGCGGCTTTCATCTCGCGACCCCTGCATTGAAGACGATGCTCAAGTTTCTGCGCGTCAAGCGGGCGCGGGTTGCGGTTGATCTGAAGACCTCGGATTGGCTCTGTTATCGCTTCCGCGATCGCCTGGCCGAGATTCCGATTCGCTGGGATGCAATCCTCGGCGCGCGCGTAAAGGGCCGGGCGAAGACGACGCGAGCGGCGATTCTCCTCGGCGCGCGCCGGTACAAGATCAAGAAGGACGAGGAGGTAAAGCTCAGCTTCCAGCGCGGGCGCTACTTTCACGTCACGATGAGCGGTGGCGAAAGCGGCTGGATCGACGGGCGGCACCTGCAGATCGTCCAGCCGGGCAAGCTGTACGACGTCAAGCCGCGGGTGAACGATCGGTTGACGGCGTCGGTCCCGGGACAGTTTTCGTTGCAGCTGCGCAACATCGAAACCGTGAAGTATTTTCCAGGCGTGCGCTTGGGCGGTGAGCAGCGATTGTTGGTCGCGGATGTACGTTTGACGAATCGCTCGAGCGAGGAATGGCGCTGTCGCGTCGAGAACCTGTTCCACGTGGACTATGGGATTCGCCAATCGCGTCCTCTGCGGGGACCCGACAGCTCCGCGCTGCGCTGCGACCATATGGCGGCGGGAGAGACGCGCAAGGGAAAGCTCTTCTTTCGGGTCAGCGCGACTCGAATTCCGTTCTTCGTCGGATTGCGCAGCCCGGCTGGTAAGGCGTTGGTCGAGATCGATGTCTTCGACGCCAAGTGGCGCAACGTGCTGCTGCGCGACGGTCTCGAAGTTCTCGAGGCGGGCCCGCAACGCTTCAACTTGAAGGTACAGCAGGCGTTTCTGATCGACGACTATCCCAATCGGAACAGCACCGGCTTCGCGATCACCGGGCGGATCCAGAATCTGACGCGTCGCACCCTGACCGACGTTCGGTTGCGTCCCGAGTTGCGGCTGTTCAAGCGCGACGACAGCAAACGCTGCGACCAGTTCTCGTCGTATCGCGAGGACAAGCTGCCGCAGTTTCGGATCACTCCGAGCATCGATTCGCAATCGCCCTGGAAGCCAGGGGAGTGGCGGAACTTCAGCGCCGAGTCGTTGCGACTGAACAAGCTCTTTCGCGACGTCAGCTTCAAGCGCGTCGTCGGCGAGCTGCGGATCGAAGCCGAGGGCGCATTCTGTTACGGCTTGGCACCGAAGGTCTTCGAGACCGAGTACGCCTGGCGCGCTCTCTTCGGCACTCGGGTGCACGGTGAGGGACGTATCGTGCGGAGCGGCGTGATCTATTCGGAGCATGGCAAGCGCCCGCACCGTACCTCCGCCGGCGATCGGTTTCGCGCGCGGTACCAAAAAGGCCACTGGTTCCACGTACAGCTGGCTGGTGGAATGGCGGGCTGGATTCACGCGCGCTATTTGCAGTTCGACGATCTGAACAGCCTCTACCATCCGACGAAGCCGCCCAAGCGCCCGATGGAGCTCCAGACCTCGGACGGTCTCTCGGTTCGACTCGTGTCGATCAAAGAGGCGGATACCTATGAGGGCGTCGAGTTGCGCGCCGACGAGGGGCTCTACGTCGTCACCGTCGAGCTGACGAACAACTCGACCAGCCGCATCACGCGCTGCGATTTGAAGCGACAGACCTACCTCGACTATGGCGGCAAGTCGCGCCAGGGTCCGACCTTGATCTCCGACGGTTTTCGCTGTGACGGTCTCGACGTCGGCCAGCGGCGTCGCGGCGATCTCGTGTTTCGTCGCGGTCGCTACGATCTGCCGTTCGGGCTCTACCTGCAATCGCCCGCCAAAAAGTCGGTGTTCATCCACCTCTACGACGACAAGTTCGACGTTCTCGTCGACAAGCTCAACGCCCCCCTGCTCGACGACCGCGAGAAGAACGACAAGCGAGACATCAACTAGTCGCGTGCCCGTCGTGGTGTTGGGGGGCGA
>JAGQJP010000055.1 GCA_020430585.1 Myxococcales bacterium
AGCGCGGCGTCTTGGCGGGGTGGGTGCCGTACCAGGGGTCGCGGCGTTCGAAGGGTTGCGGTGTGCCGAGGGGGCGGTCGTCGCGGAGGTAGGTGGCGAGCGCGTCGGCCATCGCGTGGGTCAGGACGTCGACGGTTTCCGGGCGGTAGCGGATGGGCCAGCCGGCGTCGTCGAGGTCGAAGATCAGGTCCTTGCGGACCTCGATCGCCAGCGAGCTGGCGCGGCTCGGCGAGAAGCGGTAGTCGTCGATCACCTGGCGGTTGTCGGCGTCGAGGAAGCGTTGAACGCGCGTATAGGCTGCTTCGGCCGTTTCGAACTCGGCGCGGCGGTCCTCGGGTGGGCGGCGGAACATGTGGATGTGGCTCCGCAACGCTTCGGATTCGCTCGAACGCAGGTTCGTGTCCGAGAGCATCTCCCAGACCATTCGGAAGGCGGGATCGCCGATCGCGTCCGGGTGCGCCTCTTCGAAGCGGCGCCGGACGTACCGAAAGAACGACCAGACCTGATAGCGCACCTCGAGGCTGCCCTCGGGCAGGTTGTAGGGATAGTTGTGGGCCACGGGGATTCCGCTCTTTTCGAGCAAGAGCGACATTCGATCGCGCAGCACGCGGTCGGCGGTGAACTCGCCGAGGATGTCGGGGTAGAGCGGGTCGAAGAGCCCCTGTGGCATCTCACCGTGGGTCTCGATCCCGACGCTACGGGTCAGCAAGCTCACGGGCGGGCGCACGGTGCCGCTCTGATTGTGCGTGTCGTAGGTGTGGATCGCGATCTTCAACAGCTTTCCATCGAGGGCCGCCTCGAACTCGCGCGAGATGCCGTCGTAGTAGCGCTCGAGTAGCGTCGCCTTCTGGCGGTAGCTCAGCAGCTCGGAGAAGGGAAAGTTGATCGCGAAGCGGTTCAAGTGCGAGGCGAGCCAGGCGGTCGATCCGGGAAAGCGACCAAAGTCGAGGAGCACGCGGGCGATCCCGACCCGCAAAAAACCCCCGAGCCCGAGGTGCTGCGCCAGTCGCGCGGCGATGATCGAGGCGCCCCAGTCGCGCTCGGCGATGAAGCGTTCGCGAAGGGCCTCCTCTTCGATCGCGCCGCCGTGGCGATCGATCAGGAACTCGTCGGGAATGCAGCGCCCGTCGTGGATCACGTCGAGGGAGAGAATGCCTCGATACTCGTCGGGATAGGTGACCTCGATCGCCCGATGGCGCTCGACCGAAGCGCGCTCGACCAATGGCGTGCAGCGGCCGCCCAGCACGGGGTCGCGGCGATCGAGGAACTGCTCGGCGAGGAATCGGCTCATCGCGTCTCCTCGTCGAGGGGCCCGAGAATGCGTTGACGCTCGCCCATGTAGCCGCGCATCGAGCCGCCGAGGATGCCGAACAGCGGACGCCCGAGTTCCAGCTCGGCGAGGGGGCTGGTCCGCGCGATCTCGTAGCTCACGCGACAGAGGCCATATTCCGCGCGCAAGCGGCTGAGAAAGAAGAGCACCTCGTTCTGTACGACAGAGATCGAGGGGCCGCCGATCCAGCCCGCCACGCGACCGAGCGGCGCGCCATAGCGGACCGTGATCAGCGGCTCGCCCGCGAGGGAGAGCCGCGCCACCCCGGGCCGTCCGCCGAGCCAGTCGAAGTGGGCCATCTCCTTGGGGAGCCCAAAGACCCGGCGCCCGCCGCGGACCGAGAGCTCGTTGTCGACGTAGATGTGCGTGACCCAGGAGGCGAGGCGGCCTCGATAGCGTACCAGCGCCGGCATCACGATCAGCTCGTGGTATTCGAGCGTCGACTCTGGGCCGTAGTAGCTGAGGAAGACCACGCCGAGCGTGCGCCCGGCGATCGAGACGATCTCGAGACCACGCGGGACGTAGGGGGCGACGGCGCGCACGGGCACGAGGTGCACGGCGTAGAGCGTGCTCTTGGTGCCGACGGGGCACCAGATCTCGCCTGGTTCGGGCACGCTCCCCGGCGTCGCAAACCGTTTCTCGGTGTGCAAGGGCGTGCGGTGACCCTGATCTCGGGCGCGCTGTGTATCCGTCATCGAAGCTTCTCCTGCGCGGCGCGGTGTGCGCTCGTCTTCATGCGGCGCCGTAGACCGGAACGAGGGCGCCGCTCGTCGTCGCGTTTTGGGGAGAGGCGAGAAAAACGACCGCTCGGGCGATCTCGTCCGGGCGGGGCCAGAGCGAGTGGTCGGCCTTCGGCATCGCCATGCGATTCGCGGGTGTATCGATAATGCTCGGGACGATCGCGTTGACCCACAGCCGCTCGCCGAGTAGTTCCTGCGCCAGGGACTGGGTAATCGCGGCGACGGCGGCCTTGCTCGTGCTGTAGGCCAGCATCCCACCGACGGGTGAGAGGGCAGGGCGGGCGGCGACATTGACCAGGCGACCGCTACCCCGGGCGAGCGCGCTTTCGTCGTTGCCGCTCGCGAGCTCGCGGTCGTCACCGCCCGTGAGCCGTTGGCCGCGTGCGCCGACGACGGCGTCTCGATTTGCGCGCATCCGCTTCACCGCCTCACGGCAGCAGAGAAAGCAGCTCTCGGCGTTCATCTGCATCATTCGGCGAAAGTCATCGAGGGAGGTCTCCGCCAGCGGGCTCATCGCGAAGCCGCCGGCGATCTGCACCGAGGCCCAGAGCCCATCGACCCGCTGGTAGAAGCGCTCGGCGTTGGCCTCGTCGGCGAGCGAGCCGCTGACCACGATCGACACGCCGTCGTTGCCGCCGAAGCGGGTGCGTTGCGCCTCGTCGTCGTTCAACGCCGGCACCACGACTCGTGCGTCGGACTCGAGCAGCAGCTCCACGACGGCGTGTCCAAGGGCTCCCGTTCCGCCCGTTACGACGACGGTTCGTCCTTCGTAGTCGATCTTCATCGCACCTCCGCTGCGGCTCTCAATGGACTTGTTTGGCCGGCTTCGTTGTGGAATGATACCCGAATGAGACGCGCGACGCTACCCCTCCACCACGCGATGCTCACGGTCGGCTGCCTGCTCTTGTTCGTCGTCGGCTGCAGCAAGACCGGCTCGAGTGACGCCGACGCCGTCGATCCCCTCTGCGAATCGCTCTGCGAGACGGCCCCGCCGAAGCTCGATGACGCGTTCAAGGTCTGCAGCGCCGCGAGTGTCGAAGCCTGTCGCACGACGTGCGACGATCTCGTGCGGGACTACATTCCGATCTGCGGCTCCTGCCGTCTCGAGGGTGCGAGCTTTTCGACGGGGGAGACGGTCGACGAGAGCTGCGACGCCGACGGGCTCTGTACGATTCGCAATGGAGCCGGGTGCCAGTACCCGAACGGCGACAGCGCCCAGCGTGACGCCTGCTATCGAACCCTCTTTCCGCGGGAAGAGGTCGAGTGCGAGCCTCAGTTCCGGCCGTTGTCCGACTGCGCCGATCTCTGTAGCTGATCAGCGCCCGAACTCGGGCGGCGAGATCTGTGAGATCCGTTCGCGCATGTCACCCATCAGTCCGATTTTTCAACAAAAAATGACTGTTTGCAGCGTCCCGTCGATGTGGTATGCTGCATCCGGGCAACAACAAATCGACAACCGAGGAGAGACGAGATGAAGCAAGGCGTAGTGGCAATCGTGGTGTGCGTGCTGTTCCTGGCGCTGCCTGGCTGCAAGATGACACCCGAGAAGGTCTGCAAGAAGTTCGAAGATCTCTACAAAGAGACCAAAAAAGACGCCAAGGAAGACGCGCTGAAGAAGAAGCGAGAGCGCTGCGTCGAATCGATGAAGAAGATGCAAGAGAAGCAGCCGGACTACTACAAGTGCGCCGCCGATTGTGTCAAGGGCGCGAGCAAGTTCGACGACGCGAAGGGTTGCTACAAGTCCTGCGCGGGTAAGATGAAGAAGTAGACGACGAGATCTCCCGGGCCATCGCTCAGCTGGTCCCTTCTTCTGCCGTCAGACCGTATTTCTTCATCAAGCGATAGAGGGTCGTGCGTTCGATTCCGAGCTGTTGGGCTGCGTCGACGCGTACGCCGTGACAGCGCTCCAACACGCGGGCAATGTGATCGCGCGCCGCGCCGTCGAGGTAGTCGTGGAGGGCCAACGGCTCGGTCGGACCCGTCGTCTCTGCGCTCGCGCCCTCCGAACGAGCGGATCGCGGCGTCCGCGTGTCGCTCGCGGTCGCTGTGGTGGGCTCTCCAGCCTCGCCGCCGCTCATCGACGCGGGTAGCAGCAGGTCGCCCAGCTCGATCGTCTCCGTCCGCGCCAGGACGACGGCGCGCTCGATCAGATTCTCCAGCTCCCGCACGTTTCCGGGCCAATCGTGGTGCAGCAGCCACGCTTCGACCGCGGGGCTCCAACTGCGGATCGAGCGACCGATCTCAGCGGAGATGCGCACCAGGAAGCTGCGCGCCAACGGCAGCAGATCCTCTGGACGATCGCGGAGCGGCGGCAGCTGGATCGGGATCACCGCCAGGCGGTAGTAGAGATCCTCGCGAAAGCGTCCCTCGCCGACGTCGCGCATCAATTCGCGGTTCGTCGCCGCGACGACCCGCACGTCGACGCTGCGCGCGCTGTCGCCGCCCACGCGAATCACCTCGCGCTCTTGCAGGACGCGGAGCAGCTTCGCCTGAAACGAGAGGTCGACCTCGCCGATCTCGTCGAGAAACAGCGTCCCACCGTGCGCCTGTTCGAAGATACCCGCGCGGCTGTTGCTCGCGCCCGTGAACGCTCCCTTCTCGTGGCCGAAGAGCTCGGACTCGAGGATCCCTGCGGCGAAGGCCTTGCAGTTCACCGCGACGAAGGGGTGGCCGATGCGGTCCGAATAGAAGTGGATGGCCCGGGCGAAGAGCTCCTTCCCCGTGCCGCTCTCGCCTTGCAGCAGCACCGTCGCGCGGCTCTGCGCGGCGCGTCGGGCGAGGTCGATCACCTGGCGCATCGCCGGAGCCGAGGCGACGAGTTTGTCAAAAGAGTAGCGTTGTCGCAGCTCTTCACGGAGATAGCGGTTCTCGCGCTCGAGGTGCGTCAGATCGAGGGCGCGGCGAACGAGGGCACGACAGACGTCGTTGTCGACGGGCTTCTCGATGTAGTCGAAGGCGCCGCGCTTCATCGCCTCGATCGCGCTGTGCACGGTGGCGTGCGCCGTGACGAGGATCACAGGCATCTCGGGGGCGCTCTGCTTGGCGAGCCGCAGCACCTCGAGCCCATCGAGTTGGGGCATCTTCAGGTCGGTGAGCAGCAAGTCGAAACGCGTCCCGGCGAGCGTCTCGACGAAGCGCCGCGGATCGGTGAAGGCGCTGACTTGGTATCCGTCGCGGCGCAGCACCATCGCCAGCACCTCGCTCAGGCGCGGCTCGTCGTCGAGGACAGCCAGGTGCGGGGTCATCGCGATCTCCTCCCTGCGTAGGATCCCTCGAGGATGATGCGGAAGCAGGCACCCCGTCCGCCTTCCCCTGTGCCAGCGCGGTCGCGATACTCGAGGACGCCACCGTGAGCCGCGACGGCGCGCGCGGCCATTGCCAGCCCGAGCCCCGTCCCGTCGGTCTTGGTCGTGTGAAAGGGTTGGAAGAGGTGCGCGCGTTCCTCTTCGGGGATGCCCGGTCCGTCGTCGGCGACATCGATCAGAGCGTGGCCGTTGTCGCTCTGCAGGCGAATCTCGACGCAGCCACCGCTGGCGGCCTCACCCGCGTTCTTCAACAGCGAGATCAGCGCGGTCGTGAAGAGGTCGGCGTCGACGGGCGCCGTGAGCTCGGTCGCCTTCGCGGCGATCTCGAGGCGCAGGCAGTCGGCGTGGATATTCTCGCGCACCACGCGCTCGGCGCTCTCGATCAGCGGTTTGAGCGGCTGCACGCGCAGCTCGGGCTGCAGCGGCCGCGCGAAGTCGAGGAGCTTGGTGACGTAGCGATTGAGGCGATCGACCTCGGCGGTGATGAACTCGCCCGCACGGTAGCTGTCGCCTCCGGGCTCGAGGTCTTCGAGCACCAGCTTAGCCGCGCTGCGAATCACGCCCAGCGGGTTTCGCACCTCGTGGGCGACGCCCGCGGCGAGGCGTCCGAGGGCCGCCAGTGTCTGCGCTTCGCTGAGCTGGGACTGCGTCGTGTGGAGCTCTTCGATCTGTCGTCGGATCGTGTCCGAGCTGCGTTGCAACTCTCGACGCGCGACGATCAACGCGCCGATCACCCAGCCGACCACGGCGTAGGTCGTCGTCAAGTAGACGCCCGTGATCAGCGTGATGTCACTGGCGCCCCAGAGCCATTTGACGCCGCAGGCCAGCGCGCCCAGCGTGTCGACGATACCGAGGGCGACGCCGCACCCGGCGCCGATCAACGCGCTTCGGCTCTTGAGGAAGGGCCAGAGGCGCTGACGGTCGTCGTGCTCGTCATCCACTGCTCTGTCGCGAGATTCGCCGTTGGATTCCCCGCTCCTCGCGGCTGGCGGGGCGGTGCGCTCGTCGGAGGGCGCCGTGGAACGGGCGCGCTGGTCGTCGTCGTTCATACCCGATCAGGCTAGCACATCGCGTGCCAGGCGAAAACGGCGTCGTCGCGCGCTGCCCACAGCGCCGCTCCGCGCGCGGATGTTTCCCAAGCTCATCAATATGTTGTGCCCGCAACGACGGGTCGCGCGTCGACGAGGACCATGCTCTTGCCGCCCGCGCCGCTCCGTCCCTGCTTGACGCCAATCGGCCGGGCGCGTTGCGTCGGCGCAACCACGTGGCCGATCTGCAACGACGGCGCCCGCGGGAAGCGTCCGGCGTCTCCGCGTAACATCTGAATCGTACACGCATTGTCTCGTTGGTACGGCCCTTGCTCTAGTCCCGCGGCGAAGCGAAGCGAACGCGTCGAGGCGTGTGATCCGTCCGATCACGTCCCGCGCTGAGGCGCCGAACCCGTTCTAGGAGGATCCATGAACCGTCGACAATGGCTTTTGCTCTTGGTACTGCTGGATTTCGTCGCGATCACCGTCTGGGCCTTCGTGACCCAAGACGTCGTGGGATACGTTCGAACGCTGGGGGGCAACCCCTGGGGGATTCAGATCCTCCTCGACCTCTCGATCGCGATCACCTGCGCCTCGGTCTGGGTCTATCGCGACGCCCGCGAGCGTGGGCTCAATCCGATCGGCTACATCGCTTCGATGCTGGTCTTGGGGACGATCGGCCTGCTGGTCTATCTGATTCGGCGCGAGAGCGCTGCGCCGCGCCACGATGTCTCCCGCGCAACGTTGGCGGGGCAGGGGGTTTGACGGCCGCGCGGGGCCGACGTATACTGCGCCCCAATGACAGAACAATCCCGAGCGGCCCGACGCCGCGACCAGATCCTCGAAGCGGCGTATCGAGTGTTCGGCGCCAAGGGGTACCACAATAGCGGCATCGCCGACATCGCCGCGGACCTCGGCATCGGCCATGGCACGTTCTATCGCTACTTCAAGAACAAGCGCGACATCTTTCGCCACGTCGTGGAGGGGATCGTCGAGCAGCTGCGTGCCGTCGTCGCTGACGAAGATCCCGACGCCACCGATTCGATCGAGGCCTATCGCCAGCAGACCCTTCGGATCGCGAGCAAGTTGGCCCAGCTCTTTCGCGACGACCCCTACCTCGGTAAGCTCCTGTTTTACGAGGCCCTTGGCGTCGATCAGGAGATCAACGAGCTGATCCACCGCGCCTTCGACATGTTCGGCGTCTTCACCGAGCTCTACTTCCAGAACGGGCTGCGCAAAGGATTTCTGCGCCCCGGATTGCGAACCCGGGAGACCGCGCTGGCGGTGAACGCGATGATCTTCGAAGCGGGGCGGCGGATCTACGTCGATGACGAGCCCGACCGCGCGCTATCGCGCTGGATCGAGGCCGTCGTCGCGTTGATGTTCGACGGCGTTCGACCGTGAACCGCCGTGGCATCGTCCGTGACGCGCTGAGGCATCACCGCAAGACTCGGCGACGGGTGCGGGACTCGGCAGCGGGTGTGGATGGCGCCGTCGTCGAATCTTGTTGCGGCGTCGGGCCACCGCTGATATCGTGATCACGAAAACGGAATGACGTGTCATTCTTTAGGCCGAACGATCTGTTCAACCAACGGGGTCGCACTGCGCGACCGCCCGGACCCCTCGCAGGAGGTGCACCATGGCACGACGTGCCGCTCGACTCGACGCTGTCCCGACCAGGGATCGAACCCCGCTCACCCTCGACGCGCTCTCCGAGATGAACGCCGAAGAGCTCACCGCCTTGTATCGCGCGGGTAGCGTGCCCTCGTCGCTCGCCGTGCTCGATGGGATGCCGCGCTGCCGAGCCCTGGCGTTCTCGGACTCGCTCGGCGTGGGGGCGATCGCCCCGCTCTGGAAGGAGGCGACCAAGGCGAGCTGGTTCCCCTGGGCGGGAAAGAGCTTCCAGCACAGCCGCGCCGAGGCGGGGTGGGGCGTCAATCGGGTGCGACTCGGCGTGCAGCTCAACCTGTTCGGCTTCACGACCTCCTTCGACCGCTCGGCGATCGATGGCGAGCCTTGCATCCTCCTCGACTACGATCACGCCGAAAATCCCTTCGTGATCCGCAAGATCCGCGACGAGCTCCGCGAGGTCTCAACCGGTCTGTTTCTCGGGCCGGCGATGGCGATCTTGCCGCGACGACATGAGCTCGTCCTCTACTTCGCGATCGATCAGTCGAAATAGAGCGGAGATTTGCGCTGAAGGTCGAGGGCGTGGCTGCCGCCGTCGAGGGCGACGACGCGACCGGTGAGGAACCAGCTCGCGGGCTCGAGGTCGCAGTGGGCGCTCCCGTCGCTCTCGATGACGCAGCCCAGGGGTGTGCCGTCGCCACCTCGCAGGACGAGGGAGCCCGCGGTCGGCAAGGCGTCGACGCTCGGCACCACGACCATCGGCGCCTGGCACGACTCGAGGCAATGGCCCGCGTCGCAGACCGTGTCACATGTCGCGATGCCCGGTCGGATGAACGCTTTGGCGAGGGTCACCGTCCGACCGAGGTAGAGCTCGGGACGGACCAACAGGCTCTCGACGTTGGGGCGCAGGCTACAGATCCCCGAGGCGTCGCTGACCATCGGCGGCGTCGCGCAGAAAAGGCCGGGGGCACACTGCTTCTGTTTGTCTTCGGTGGTGAAGCCCCCGCAGAAGCCGCCCTCGGGGCTGATCGTCACCAATGGCGTCGTCTTCAGCCCTCCGCTGGTCGGCGCGTCGTTCGGCGACGTCTCTTCCCCACTACAGGCGACGAGCAGCACGAGCAGCACGAGGGACACGAGGGTCAACGCTTGGTGACGAGTCTGCATGGGTCGAGAGCCTCCAACATTTTCCGTAATTCGTCAAGCTTGCGAATTTCGTGCCGCGCGTAACATCTGGATATCATTGTCGCTGGTCTGCGAGGTGGGGCGCGGAGACCTCAGACGGCAGAATCGGTCGTTCGCGAGGGAGAGCTCAGCTCGAGGTGTGGATCACGAGCGACCGTTGGTGGCCGCGATCGCGATGCTCCCAGAGGTAGATCCCTTGCCAGGTTCCGAGCATCAGTCGATTCTCGACGAAGGGTACCGAGAGGCTCGTCGCCGTCAGCGCGGACTTGATGTGCGCCGGCATGTCGTCGGGCCCCTCGAGGGTGTGGGTGAAGTGGGGATCGTTCTCGGGGACGAGACGGTTGAGGAAGTCGACGAGGTCGGTCTGCACCGAGGGGTCGGCGTTCTCCTGAATCGTCAGGCTGGCCGAGGTGTGCCGCACGAAGATCGTACACAGACCATCGCTCGGCGAAGCTTGCTCTACGATTCGTCGAATGCGGTCGGTGATGTCGTAGAGCCCGCGTCCGC